>CAYTUX010000001.1:0-8513 GCA_964441455.1 uncultured Victivallales bacterium
ACAAATGTCAGAATGCAGCTCGGGAGGGTTGCCCAGCTATTAACTTTACATTGGAGTTTTATATAGGATTGTTTTTCTGATCTGTTAGTAGCTGGGCCGCCGACCGAAAAGGCTTCCAACCTGAAAAACAGGGGGAATTAAAAAAATATTAAAATAGAATTGACAAAGGTAACGTTATTTGTTTAAATACACGCACTATGAACAAATTATATACAAATATTATTAACTTACTAAGCTTGACAGTCCTCACAGTAGTTGTGAAAGGGTTAGTCCTTGTTGTGTCTATTGACATTAATGGCTTTGAAGCTGGTAATAAGTAATTTGTTCTATAAATAACAGAGACTTTGCAACCCGCTTCATAAAAGAAGCGGGTTTTTTTTTAGTTAATTAACAAATTTAACAAGTAATAAATAAAAGTATAGTGGAGTAAAGCGATGAAGAAAACAATGACCGGAGCGGAGATATTAGTTGATGCTTTAATAAAAGAGGGAACAAAGTGTATATTTGGATATCCAGGTGGTGTATTGATTCCAATATTTGATGTTTTGAATAAGCAAGAAAAAGAGATAAGATTTATTTTGTCTCGACATGAGCAGGGAGCAGCTCATATGGCAGATGGTTATGCTCGAGCATCAGGGGATGTTGGTGTTTGTCTTGCGACTTCAGGACCTGGAGCAACAAATTTGATTACTGGAATAGCGACTGCTCATATGGATTCTATACCAATAGTTTTCATTACAGGTCAGGTAAATTCAGCATTGATTGGTACAGATGCTTTTCAGGAAGCGAATATTTTAGGAATAACACAATCGATAACCAAGCATAATTATTTAGTTAATGACATCAAAGATTTGCCTCGTATTATTACAGAAGCATTTCATATTGCTTCTACAGGTCGTCCCGGTCCTGTTTTGATTGATTTGCCGGTAGATATTGCCAATGGAACATTGACTGATTACAGTTATCCAGCAGAAATAAATATTCGAGGTTATAAACCAATTTTTCAAGGACATAAGAAGCAGATTGTCAAAACTGCAGAAATGATTGCCCAGTCGGAACGTCCTGTAATTTTTGCCGGAGGAGGAGTAATCATCAGTAAGGCGAGCCAAGAGTTAAAAGAGCTTGCTGAAAAGATTAATGCTCCTGTAACCACGACCTTGATGGCACTTGGTGCTTTTCCGCAAGATCATGAATTATACATGGGTATGCCCGGAATGCACGGAACAAAAGTTGCTAATTACGGTTTAATGGAGTGTGATCTTATTATATCAATTGGAGCTCGTTTTGATGATCGCATAACCGGAGATGTATCAAAATTTGCACCCAATGCAAAGATTGTTCACATTGATATTGATCCGGCATCTGTAAGTAAGATTATAAAAGTTGATGTACCGGTTGTTGGCGATGCAAAGCATGTTCTTGAAGAGTTGATACCTATTGTTGATGCTAAAGACAAGAATGGCTGGAATGAAGAAGTAGCCGGTTGGAAGCGAGACTTTAAATTGTATTATCGAACAGATGATACAGATGAAATGAAGCCGCAATATGTTGTTCAGCGTCTTTGTGCAAATCTGCCAAAGGATTCAATTATTGCAACAGAAGTTGGGCAGAATCAGATGTGGGCTGCACAATATTATGAGTACACATTTCCACGTCAGCTGCTTACTTCCGGAGGTCTTGGAACTATGGGATTTGGCTTTCCTGCCGCCATTGGTGCTCAGGTTGCATTTCCGGACAAATTTGTTATTGATATTGCCGGGGATGGTAGTATTCAGATGAATATTCAAGAGTTGGCAACAGCTTTTTTAGAGCGTTTACCTGTTAAAATTGCAATTTTGAATAACGCATATTTAGGAATGGTTCGTCAATGGCAGGATTTGTTCTGGGATAAGACTTACTCGGGAGTATGTTTGAGGAAACAGAAAGATTGCCCTGGGCAGTGTTCTAAACCTTCTAGTGAATGTTTTGCATACGTTCCTGATTTTGTTAAACTAGCAGAGGCTTATAATGTTTTAGGTCTTCGGTGTTCTGATCCTGAAAAAGTTGATGAAACAATTCAGCAAGCCATGGCATATGATGGACCTGTGGTTATGGAATTTATTGTTGCCAAAGAGGAGAACGTATTTCCGATGGTACCTGCCGGAGTAGCAATTAATGAAATTTTAGATGTTGAACTTTAAGATTGGAGTAATTAAATAATGAAGAAACATATAATAAGCGTTTTAGTAGAAAATCATTTTGGTGTATTAGGTCGTGTTGCAAATTTATTTTCATCACGAGCGTATAATATCCAGAGTCTCACAGTTGGAGAGACAGAAGATCCGAACACATCAAGAATGACAATTGTTGTTTTTGGAGACAAAGATATTCTTGAGCAAATTCAGAAGCAGCTTAATAAGCTGATTGATGTCATCAAGGTTCGAGATATTACCGGGATGAATCTTGTTGATAGAGAAGCGTTGTTAATTAAGATTAACGCAACATCAACAAATCGTGCGGAAATAATTCAGGCGATAGATATTTTTAAAGGAAACGTTGTTGGAATAAAGAAAGATTCTATTACAACAGAGATTTTCGGAGATTCGGATAAGATAGAAGCATTTATTGAGTTTATAAAACCATTTGGAGTAAAAGAGATGGTTCGTTCCGGTCGAGTTGCAATCGTCCGATAGATTCTTCTTATTATAGTCAATGGTTTTTATTAGAAAAATGTTCCGGCCTC
This sequence comes from uncultured Victivallales bacterium, assembly GCA_964441455.1. Lineage (GTDB taxonomy): Bacteria > Verrucomicrobiota > Kiritimatiellia > JAQICX01 > JAQICX01 > JAQICX01. Next base: position 2,723 of record CAYTUX010000001.1, read on the forward strand.
TGCTGAGATCGGCTACAGTTGCAGCAGACTGATTAATGTTTTATGAACAGAATATGTAGTAGAATTTTTTGACTATGAAAAAGATGGAGCCAAATAAAGCTTTGTGAAAGGAAATATATAATGGATAAGGTTTTAATATTTGATACGACACTGAGAGATGGAGAGCAGGCATTACAATCAAGTTTGTCAGTAAAAGAGAAACTGATAATAGCTCGAGCTTTATCCAAGATGAAAGTTGATATCATTGAAGCAGGTTTTCCGGTGAGTTCTCCCGGTGATTTTGAAAGTGTTTCATCTGTTGCAGAAAACATAAAGGGTTCAATAATATGCGGATTGTCTCGAGCAGTAGACAAAGACATTGAAGTTTGTGCAGAAGCTGTTAAGAGTGCTGAACGTGGTAGAATTCATACTTTTATTGCAACATCTGACATTCATGCAAGCAGCAAATTGCGCAAATCCAACGAGGAAGTTTTGGCGATGGCAGTGCATGCAGTAAAACATGCAAGAAACTTATGTGATGATGTTGAATTTTCATGTGAGGATGCAGGTCGTACAACACCGGATATGTTATGTAGATTTGTTGAAGAAGCCATAAAGGCAGGAGCAAAGACCATAAACATTCCTGACACGGTTGGTTATACTGTTGGTTATCAGTTTGGAGATATAATAAAAGATATTTTTGCAAGAGTTCCAAATGTAGGTGAAGCCGTGATTTCAGTTCATTGTCATAATGATTTGGGGTTGGGGACAGCCAACTCCGTGATGGCGGTTTTAAATGGAGCACGTCAGGTTGAGTGTACAGTAAACGGTTTAGGAGAGCGGGCAGGCAATGCATCATTAGAAGAGATTGTAATGATTCTGAAAACTCGAAAAGATATTTTTGGAATTGAAACCAACATAAATACGAGAGAGATATCAAAGACAAGTCGATTGGTTAGTCATATATGCGGTGTGCTAATTCAGCCAAACAAGGCAATAGTTGGAGCCAATGCATTTTCGCACTCATCGGGTATTCATCAGGATGGTGTTTTGAAAAATCAGAACACATATGAAATAATGACACCTGAGTCAGTTGGTTTAGACAAAAACACATTGAATTTGACGAGTCGAAGTGGTCGAGCTGTCATTCAGCATCGCTTGGCAAATTTGGGTTATGAAAAAGACACATATGATATGGACAAATTATATGCCAACTTTTTGTCATTAGCGGACAAGAAGGGTTCTGTATATGATGATGATTTGGAAGCCTTAATGGAGATAGGAGCTGATGTTGATAACAGCAAGTACGCATTGGAATATTTGAGTGTATCGTCAGGTCGAGGAATTATTGCCACTTCAACGGTAAAGGTTTCAGATGGAGAGAGGGTTGCAGAAGAAGCAGCAACAGGAGACGGACCGGTTGATGCAACATACAAAGCAATTTCGAGAGTAACGGGGAGGTCATTAAACATTATTGACTACAGTTTGACCGGAGTTACAGGAGGTTGTGATGCTCTAGGTGAAGTTAAACTTATTGTCGAGTATAATGGAAAGCGGTTTCATGGATATGGAGCCAGCACAGATATTATTGAGGCATCGGCTTTAGCCTATATTAACGCTACGAATAAAGTTGAAATAAACATAAAAGTTGAAGAAGTCAGAAAGAGTAAAAACAGATGAAAAAGACAATAGCAGATAAAATATTTGAAAAGCATTTGAGGGATGAGCCATTTCCCGGTGCATATGTATTGGACTTGGATGTTGTAATGTGTCATGAGATAACAACCCCGACAGCAATTCTTGATTTAGTTGCACGGGGTAAAGACAGAGTTTTTGACAACACAAAGATCAAAGCGGTTATTGATCATGTGACACCATCTAAAGACTCAAAGACAGCAGCTCAGGCAAAAGTTTTGAGAGATTGGGCAAGAAGGCATGAGATAAAAGATTTTTTTGATGTAGGTCGCAATGGAGTCTGCCATGCCATTTTTCCTGAAAAGGGATTTATTCGTCCCGGGTACACAGTGATAATGGGAGATTCCCACACATGTACACACGGAGCATTTGGAGCATTTTCGGCGGGAGTTGGAACAACCGATCTTGAAGTAGGAATTTTAAAGGGAGTTTGTGCTTTCAGAAAGCCTTCAACAATAAAGATCAATGTGACCGGCAAGTTAAGAAAAGGGGTATATGCAAAAGATTTGATATTGCACATAATATCAGTTCTGACAGTTAACGGAGCAACAGATCACGTTGTAGAGTTTCATGGAGAGCAGATATCTGAGATGTCCATGGAATCGCGCATGACATTGTCAAACATGGCAGTTGAGATGGGAGCGACAACAGGAATATGTATGCCTGATGAAGTGACATTAGATTTTTTGTGGGAATTTGTTAAGGAAGATTACAACAACGACAGGCAGGCAGCTTTAGCAGATTTCAAGAGCTGGCATTCAGATGACGACGCACCATATGTAAAGATTGTGGAGATTGATGCCGACAAATTAGTTCCTGTAGCAACATTCGGATACAAGCCTGATCAGGTCAAGACAATGGGGGAACTTGCCGGACAGCATGTTGATCAGGTTTATCTGGGTTCATGCACAAATGGGCGTTTAGAAGATTTGGCAGTTGCGGCATCCATATTAAAAGGCAGAAAGATTGCAGACACAGTGCGGTTAATTATTTCACCTGCGACACCTGATATATATTCAAAAGCACTTGAAGCCGGATACATAAAGATATTTATGGATGCCGGGGCGTGTCTGACAAATCCAACATGTGGAGCATGTTTAGGAATGTCAAACGGTGTACTTGCAGAGGGTGAAATTTGTGCTTCAACAACCAACAGAAACTTTAATGGTAGAATGGGTAAAGGCGGCATGGTTCACTTGATGAGTCCTGCTTCAGCAGCTGCAACCGCAATTAATGGTAAAATTACAGATCCAAGGGAGTATTTATAATGAGAAAATTTGAAGGGAAAGTACTGTTTTTAGATAGATCGGACATAAACACCGATGAGATAATTCCGGCAAAGTATTTGACGGAGATTGAGAAGTCTGCTTTAGGACCGCATCTGCTTGAGGACTTGAAACTTGAAGGATTTGATCCGGATTCAGATATTTTAAAGCAGTCATCTGTTGTTGTGACAAGAGCCAATTTTGGTTGCGGTTCATCCAGAGAGCATGCACCATGGGCTTTTGCAGAATGCGGATTTCATACCATTATTGCAACAGGTTTTGCCAGGATTTTCAGGCAGAACATGTTTAATGGCGGACTTCTGGCAATAGAGTTGCCGGAAAGAGATATAGACGAAATATTTAACAAATATGCAAGCTGTTCAGAAACAACAGTTTCTGTTGATATAGACAGTACAACATTAACAGTTTCGGCTGGAGAACAAAAGAGCACTTTTGAATTTGTATTAAGCGGGTTTGACAGGGCACTTGTTCAGGCAGGCGGCTGGCTTGAGTATGCGGATAAGAATTATGACTAAGAATATAAAAATATATGATACGACATTAAGGGATGGAAATCAGGCAAGAGATATGTCTTTGTCACTTGATGACAAATTGAACATAGCAGAAAAATTAGCAGATTTTGGAATTGATTACATAGAAGGTGGTTGGCCGAATCCGACAAACATGTTAGATGTTCAGTTTTTTGAGCAGGCGGCAAAACTTAATCTTGGTGATACAAAGCTTGTTGCATTTGGTTCAACACGCAGGCCAAATTTCAAAGCTGAAGAAGATATAATACTTAAATCATTAGTTGATTCAAAAGCACCTGTAATTACCATATTCGGCAAAACATGGGATTTGCATGTGAGACAAGTTTTGCGGACAACTCTTGAAGAAAATCTTGTGATGATAAAAGAATCGGTTCAATATTTAAAGAGCCAATGTGAAGAAGTTATTTATGATGCAGAGCATTTTTTTGATGGATATAGGGCAAATTCCAAATATGCATTAGAGACACTTTTAGCGGCAGAAGAGGGAGGGGCAGACTGCATTGTTTTATGTGAGACAAATGGCGGGATGGTTCCGGATGATATTCGAGAGATCATGAATGATGTTAAAGAAGTTGTGAAAGTTCCATTGGGAATTCACACCCATAACGATTCAGGTTGTGCAGTTGCAAACACACTTGAAGGAGTTCAGGCAGGTGCTGTACATGTTCAAGGTACAATAAACGGACTTGGAGAACGATGCGGAAATGCAAATCTCTGCACAATAATTCCCAATCTTTTTCTAAAACTTGGATATGAATGCCGTTGTTCTTCTAACATAAAATTTTTAACAGAGCTGTCGCGTTATTTTAATGAGATTGCCAATTTGCATGATGACACAAAACAGCCATATGTTGGAGCATCGGCTTTTGCGCATAAAGGAGGAGCGCATATTGATGGAGTCATGAAAGATCCCACAACATTTGAGCATATTGATCCAAGTTTAGTTGGTAATGACAGATTGTATATACTTTCAGATCAGTCAGGTGGCAGTACAATTGTTAAGAAGCTTCAACAGTTTCTGCCTGATCTTGACAAAAAGAATCCATTAGTTAAAAAGATGCTTAACAAAGTCAAGGATATGGAGTCAGAGGGCTATTTGTTTGAAGCTGCAGAGGGTTCATTTAAGCTTTTAGCTGCCAAAGAGTTTGGTTTATACAAAGAGCCATTTAAATTTATAGGTTTTCGGGTGATTGAGGAGCAAAAAGGGTCAAGCAAAGATCCTTCAGCAGAAGCGACTACAAAAGTTGAGGCAAACGGTAAACTTGTCCATACAGCAGCTGAAGGCGACGGACCTGTGAATGCGATGGATAATGCAATAAGAAAAGGTTTAATAGAATTTTTTCCTCAGTTATCTGACGTCAGATTAGTTGACTATAAGGTTTTGGTCATAGATGGTAAGGAAGGTACAGCGGCAAAGGTAAGAGTTCTTATTGAGTCTTCAGACACAGAAGAAAGTTGGGGGACAGTTGGGGTTTCAACCAACATTGTAGAAGCATCCTGGCTGGCTCTTATTGACAGTTTTAATTATAAATTAATGAAAGATTCACTGAACAAATAGCATTTTAGTGAAATATAGAGAAATTAAAAAAATATACTTATAATAATTAGTGATCAGCTTTCAAATAGGGCTGTTGGTGTTTATGAAAATAAAGATGTAATTTAACACCTGATATTGATCCATTCTGAAAACTTCAAGTACAATTATTTTCTTGAAGGAGATGAAGAAGAGCTTTATGACATGGTAAATGATCCATATGAAAAGGTAAATCTTGGATGTGACAGTGCATATTCAGATGTGTTGGATGAGCATAGAAATATGCTTCAAGAGCATGTTAAGTTGACCGGAGATCCATTCTTTTATCTGAGGTAAAGGCCGATGAACGTTGGCTTTCACAACCATGTAGGTGTTTGTGCACCTGACGGGGACAAGTAAAGAGGGTGGACACAAGGCCCACCCGTCAATAAGCCTTTATGAATATTCAGGAGACAGAGTTGTTCCAGCCGGTTCATAATTCTGATTAAGCAGATTGGCATCGGGATCATCTAAAAATGACATATCTTTCTTTGGATATGGTTTCCAATCCAGTTTACCATTTTCTTCCGAGAAGGCATCTGTGTAGTTGATGCTTTTGAAGTATTTCAACAAATCCTGTTTGATCTCTTCTTTTATATCAGTTCTGGTATTTGCAAGATTAAAAAGTTCGAGACCGTCCCAATTTGTGTGTCTAAAGAAAAAAAGAGGTTCCATCTTATAAATTAAATATCTATAATACCAATTATAGTTATATTTAATTTTACAAC
>CAYTUX010000002.1:0-16070 GCA_964441455.1 uncultured Victivallales bacterium
ATTTTTAACTTTATCACCCAACGGGTGATAAAAGTATAATGTAAACCCTGATTTCATTGATTTAAAAACATGTTTATTCTCTCAATCAGAAATCTAAGGAAGAGTATCCTTGATTTTTCGGTTGAACACACATTTTGGAGGATTCACGGATCCCGCCCCTACAGTTGCGGATGCTACAACAAAAAATAAAAGGTTGATTGCAAATGGTTTCTGTAGAGCCGGGGTACTTCACCCCGCCTTTAAAATATAATTTTCATTCCGCCTTGCGGAATCACCCAAAAGTTTAAAAACTAAAACTCAAACCCTAATTTTATCAGTCGAAATATATGTTTTTTCACTCAACCGAAAAATTAAGGAAGAGTTTCCATACTTTTCTGCTTAAATTCCTTCTTCGATGGTTAAAAAAAAACAAGACTACCAAGATGTCATTTTTATCCTCAATAAATGATGACGAACTATTAAATTCACCTTTCCTTAATAACAAGGATTAATGGAAAATAATTTCTTATGATAATGCGAAGCTATTGTATAAAGTTAAAAACCCGGAATTATTCTTCCAAAGTTTTTAGAAACGCTTTTTCAAGCTCAAGCATCTTATCAGACCGGTCTGCAAAATATCTTGCAGGAATGCTGATATATCGAGTTCATGGCTTACGGCAAGACCTGGTAACAAGTGAGAAATGACCGATAACCACCCCCTCGGCTAGCTTAACTCCTGGCAGTATTGCAAAATCATCAATCCTTGAGCAATCACCAATACTAATAACTTCTGGCGTATAAATTCTAGCATACCTGCTAATCTTTACGTCCTTGCCAACATATTTAAACCCAATCTCTTCCAGCTCTTCATAGCTATAGAAAGATGTTAATATTTTTTTACTACTTAATATCCTCTTCTTCAAACGAAAAACGGACTGAATTAATAAACAGTGGCACAAGAAAATTAGTTCCTACTTCGTACTCATAAATACTAGGTAAACCTCTTTCTATAGTGTCACAACAGACAATACCAGCTGTCAGATAAGTTGTCTTACGTTTTCTCGTAAACTTATCTATATTTACTTCAATCACTTCTTTATTGCCATTAGCAGAAAAGGTGGTTTGCTTTAGTTCGTCAACTAAAACATTAACACGTTCTTTACTGCGCGTAAACACATTTATGCTTATATATGAACTATCTTTTGAAGCCACATAACAAGTCCAACGAATCTTTCCATAGACTTTCATCAACGGATCAATAAATCCTTTTCTTGTCCTTTTATTAGAAAGCCATTTTGAACTACCGTTCAGCCAAAATGGATTTATATTATCAATTGTCTTAACAACCGCTGGCATCTTATAATAATCACATAAATTAATCACTAAATTAGTTGAAAAAACTTCTGCAGCAACAATAACAGGTAAATTTGACGTCGACGAAAAATTCAAAACATCAGTGTTAACAAAAAAATCATTCGAAATGTCATAAATGTTAAGTCCACGAATCAATTTATTTGTCATGCAACCATTGATTGTCTCAAAAACAACATCTTGTGAATCTGGAACAACCGATTTCATATCCGCTGTCCAAATAAAAAGTTTTGTGTGACTACCCTCCTGCTTTTTCACACGTCCAGTATATGTCTTTTCTTTCTTCTCAGAAATCTCGGCAATATTAATTGTATCTTTATCAATAAGGTTGGAACTTTTCAATTCTTTCAAATTATAATGCAACTGCACATCCAGCTTCGTCCATGCCTTCCATGGTGCTTCCCTATCCTCATATATAAATATTATTATATACCCTTTTTCTAGATAAGTATTAAGCCTGTTAATCTGACTTATGGCACAATACTTATTATCAGGATGCTCGGAAGCAGACCAAACCCAATTCACTTGGCTGGCTCCCGTTATGTATGCAGTCCATAAACCAAGATAATTGAATGAGGCTATATAATAATCATCTTTTGCAACAATATCTTCAAGAGCATTGCTATAGTCCAAAAATCGCATTCTGCTTGCCAGAAGTCTTTCATATCCACGGTTTGCTTTATTTGCAAAAAAAATAAAACTTATCACCAAAATTCCTGCAACAAAAGTATAAATCGTTTTCGAACTCTTTTCAAACCTTAGCAATTTTAAAATTCTACATAAAATTTCCAAGCAACATAGAGCCACAACAGGCAATAAAAACAGTATTATAATAATATAATATCGCACAACAGTTTTGTCATAAAACATATAGAATAAGAAGAAAAACAATGCCCCGCCTGCAAAAGTTACAGTAAATTTAAAATCGAAGAAAAGACAAATCAATAGAGAAAACAAAATAATAGCTATAAAAACTCCTGAAGATTCATAATCCAAGTCAGCAAATAAACGAGGAGCTGTAATTTGACAATTAGACAAAACAAGTCCTTTTTTGACTCCATGCTGTTTATCATTATTATTTATGTTAACATCACTTTTAATCATTGACTGCTGAGACATATCAGAACTGTTGCCTTTCAAAAGAAGCCTATCCATTTGGCCTGTCATATAAAAAGGCTTTCCTTCAAACACATTCTGACCAAACAAGGGTAAAAGTCCAATCAAAAGTCCAACTGCCAAAAAAGTCAAACTAATAAAAAACTTCTTGTATCCTAAATACCTCAGAGAACATAATGCATAAACACCAGCAGGTATTATAAATATAATATCAGGCACCCTACACCAGCATGCAAGCCCAATGCTAATTCCTCCTAATATAAGAAATCGTTTCTGACCGCCTCTATTAATTCCTATACAACAAAGCAATAATCCTAAAAAACCAAAAAAGTGAGCACTGGAATCGCGCAAACATGCCGACAACGCAAATACGAAATAACTGATTCGATATAAAACAACAACCCCCAATAATGTCATGAGCCCAACCAATATGTTAATCCGTTTGTTCTTGGAAAGATAAACAGACAACAAAGCAAGCAACATTAAAAAAGAAGCGGTAAAAATTAGAGAAACATAAAAAACAGACTCGGAACACAATAGTGAGAACAGAAAAAGAAAGAATGCAAAACCACCCTCGGTTGCCAATTGAACATGCTGTACTCCAGAGGAAAACAACGCACTAAAGTTATTGCTGAAATATATCCCTCTGAGCTGTGTTAACTCCTCAAAATACACAACACTATCACCGTATATGTCATATGTAGTATAACTTAACCCAACATAAAGCAAGACAACAAACACAAACAGATACAATATAATCCAGAACAGATGGTTCCAAACTGATATAAAAATTTTATTCATAAGCAGCCGCAACCAATCATTGATTCACTATTAAAAATCACATACTCATTTTTAAACAACAAAACCGTTAACATATATTTTTCAATCTTTTCATTGTAACAAATAATAATCAGAACAATAAGCATTCAACATTCATTCATATTATTTAATAACTCTAATTTCATTCTTAACTTCCAAAAAGCTCACTGTATATAATTAACAAGTATAAATGCAAAAAAACTTAATTTTGGACTTGCATTAACATAGCTCGTCTGCGGTCGTATGTTGGCGTTTTGCATCTGCAACGAAGATCGTTGCGTTACCCCAAAAAGCTGCAACCGAACAACGAATACCGAACAACTATCTCTTCTCTGCGTCCTCTGCGTCTCTGCGCGAGAAATCCTTTTGGTTGCCTGCCGGTCGGCAGACAGGCGGCTATGCCGCACTAAGTTTCACCAATTGAAAATCATTATTAAAACTATTTAAGGCATCCTTTTCAATTAATAACCTTTGTTTTATAAAAGCCCTTATCTACAAGAAATAGTATAAGATATACTTAAAAATAGTTTATTTACTCATTTTCAAACTTGTATATTTCTTATCTCTTAAATCTTATCTCTTCTTATCTACATATGTTCAAGAAGATTCTGCTTATATAGCTTTGACACCATATCAACGTCAAGAGCGTGACCGGCTTTATATGAAACAATTTTACCGGCCAAACGCCCTTTGTCAATAAGGGCAATTGCTGCAAGCAGATCAAGAGTAGCTCTATGCCATACCGGCTCCAGAATTTTTCCCTTATGTTGAAGCCTTGCCTTGTTCATGTAACACCATGGACCTGCAATAACAATATTCTTTGTATTGTATCCCAAGTTTCTTGTGTCCGCAAAAAGTTTTCCCAAAGTATAAGCACCAAATAACATAGACATATTTGCATTAGTTCTTGCATAAGATCCATATTTAAAGATATCTTTTGTAACATCAAACTGTATACGCTCTTTGCCCATGCAGTTATTAAAATCAATAGCACAGTCTATTGAAAGTTTAGGCGACCCCTTTTCTGCCGGAAAAATTGTCAGAAAACTGCCGTTTACTCCGCCAAGAGTTACCGGTTCTTTTACCGTCACTATTTTAGCCTTTTTCTTTGTAGGAACAATACCTGCCGACAAAATCTTTTCAACCATCCCTAAACTGCTCTCGTCAAACAATGGCGGGTCACCGGAGTCTATCTTAATTCTTACATTATCAAGACCAAGACCGACACGCAAAGCAATAATGTGCTCCACCATTCTCATATAGTTACTTGGTGCTCCTGAGCTTAAAACTATATTTCTCCTTGTTGTCCAGATTGAATTGATAGAAACATGAATAGGTAAAGCCTTAGGCTTGTCTGTTCTGTCAAACCACCATCCGGACTCACCGCAAGGCTCAAAATGAAGTGTTCTGTTTGCCTTGCCGAAAAAAGTCCCCATTCCTGAAACACTAAAAGAATCACCCAAAGTAGTCTCATATTCAGAAAATATCTCATCACTGAACATTCTCTGATCAACCTTTTGTGAATCCATCTTCTCAACAGATTCCTTCAGCTCGTTTAAATCTCCGTCAAGCAACCTGCCTAAATAATCATTGTACATAATATTCTCTCTGCTATAAATTGATAATTATTAATATCCGTCAGGGTTTTCAGACTGCCATCTCCATGAGTCTTCACACATCTGCTCAATTCCACGCTCTGCAACCCAACCAAGTGTCTCTTTTGCATTCGTAGGATCCGCATAACATTGGGCAATATCCCCCGGTCTTCGGTCAACCAACCTGTACTTAATTTCAACACCCGAAGCTTTCTCAAATGCTTTAATTACATCTAAAACACTATATCCACGCCCTGTACCAAGATTGCATGTGATAACCCCGGGGTTACTTTCCAGTTTTTCCAACGCCTTTAAATGTCCAAGTGCCAAGTCAACAACGTGAATATAGTCTCGAATACCTGTTCCATCTTTTGTAGGGTAATCATTCCCAAACACCTGAAGACACTCAAGCTTGCCAACTGCAACCTGTGTGATAAACGGTAGAAGATTGTTGGGAATTCCATTTGGGTCTTCTCCAATTGTTCCACTCTTATGAGCACCAATAGGATTGAAATATCTTAAAATTGCAATGTTCATATCATTGTCTGCAACATATAAGTCTCTTAAAATCTCTTCAATCATCAACTTGGTTCTTCCATAAGGATTTGTTGCATGAAGAGGAAAATCTTCTGTAATAGGAACTGATGCAGGATCACCATATACTGTGGCTGAAGAACTGAATACTAAATTCTTGACTCCAAATTCAGACATTACGTCTGCCAGAATTAATGTACCGGTAATATTATTGTTATAATAGAATAATGGCTTTGAAACAGACTCTCCTACGGCCTTTAAGCCCGCAAAATGTATTACTGAACTAATCTTATTTTCTTCAAAAATCTTTTTCAGACCTGATTTGTCTAAAAGATCAACACAATAAAATGAAAAATCTTTGCCGGTAATTTTCTTAACTCTATTCAACGCTTCTTCTTTGCTGTTATACAGATTGTCAACAACTGCAATCTCATACCCCGAATTTAATAGTTCCACACATGTATGACTGCCGATATAACCGGCTCCACCTGTTACTAAAACTTTATTCATCTTGTTTTTCTCCCCTAATTATTTTATACGAAAAAGTCTGCCGAGAGCAGGAATTAAAATAAATTGTAAACGGTAAACTATTGTTTTGCTTCGCAACTTATTTATATTGATGCCGATGAGAACATCGGCGCTCCCAACTGCAAGCCAGACGTTTTCGCATTACCTTAGAAAATACCTGCAACGAAGATCGTTGCGTTACCTAAAAAAAACTCTTTCCTACAACTCATGCACTCGCGTACTTGAAACTTTTTTCATCTTTCTTCTTTGTGCCTTTAGCGTCACTTGCGTTAAACATTCCTTCTTTTATTTTTTCTTTTTACCACCCGTTCGCTTCTCTCACTAGAGACACAGAGACCACAGAGAATGAAAAACACCAGCAACGAAAATCGTTGCGTTACTGTCCGAGCCCACGGGACTCGGCTACAGGATGCACTTCGTGCGAGACACTTCTTCTTTCCCACGGGTTTGCACCAGTGCTAAATGCTGTCGCTCCGTCGCAGCTGTAATCTGAAAGCTTTTCTATTTAGTCTGCAAAAATGCCGAAGCCTTCTATATCTGTCAGCCAAAAACCAAATGTCACTCCCCACTCCTGTTCTTGAGAAATACCATTGTCCAGATTATATTCAGGTATAAATCTAAAACCAATCTGCCAGCCAAGACAATCAAGCACTTGTTTTATATACACTTCTGTTTCATTTACAATATCATTTGACAAATCATAACGTACATAGGTTCCTAAAGTCCATTCTCTTGTGAGATAACCATCTAAAGCAACTGTAAGTTTGGAGTTCCTATCTTCATTATATAAATACTCCAGTTCAACGGCTCCATACTTCCCCGAACGATAACTTAAACGTCCGTCAACCTCATCCAGATAATTATCTTCAAAATTATATACCATATCAAAATAAACAATCATATTGTCCAAAGGCAGCAATTTGGAATCCAGATAAACATTCCTGAATGTGGTTGCTTCTTGCAGTAAATTTAAATATGTGTAAATATTTACATCAATTAAATCTCTGATGATCCTCCTGTCATCAGCAAGTTTGTAGCCTCTTTGAATTTTATTACGCATACCTAACTTTAAAGAGTTCTGCTCTGAAAGTTCATCTATATCATCAAATTGATAGATCTGGTCAATAGTGAGATTTGGTTCCGGTCTGTAACTGTAAACAAAATATGGAATAGCCACATGCCTGATCGGAACACCTTCTATTGGATACCAGGTGGATCCATATGCTTTGAAGGAACTTTCCAGAGAAAGTGTTACCGCCGATCTCAGCTTACCATCATCTTCAACCGTCACCTCTGATACTTCTCCTGCAGAATCTACTGTATAAATCTGTTTCTTGGTCTTGGAATAGTAAGTTCCCTGATAGTCAGCTCCGGGTGTAACATTGAGCCATCCGAAGAATTTTAATGGATAGTTGATAAACTGATCCGTATGAAACCTGAAAAGACTATAGTCTTCATAACCGCTATCTTTTCGAGTTTCATTCCATTGCTTATCCATAAAGCCCGCAATTGTAATACTGTCATAATAAAATCCTGTATCTAAAATCTCCTGACGCATTACATCAAGTGTAAGTTCCGGATATTTTGCAACAATTGTATAATAATCATTTAGTTTGCCTTTTGCAAGTCCTGTCAACAGCCAGTTGTCTGCTCTATGTGTGTAAAACAGATAGTTTTCCGGAACACTACTATATTCATACTCATCTTCAAAAAAATCTTCCAGTATATATGGATCACTTACGTATTGCAGTTTTGCAAGAACATAATCCCTGTCACTAAAATTATAATCCTGATCAAACTTAAATCTATATCGTTCAGAGTCAATATCTACTTTGTGCCCACCTGCTTCTGTATCTGTGTCGTTTATATAGTATCCGGAAATCTCTCCATCGCCATTATCTGAAATATTCCACCGAAAATCCTGCCCTAAACCAACCCCTCTCTTACTTCTAAGGTCAATATGTGTTTCACTCTCCAGCCAGGGATTAATGTTGAATGTATAAGATGACAAAAGAAACGCTCCCCAACGACTGGTATAACCAAGCCTGAAAGACCATCCCCGAGCTGAATCAAAAGGTGCATAAAATTTAGGCCAATAAAATATCGGTACCTTTCCCAAGTACCATGTTGCATTTCGTCCCCTAACACTTTTCCCGGGTACCAATGTCAGATCTCTGACACAAACACGGTAATGCAGATGATCACAGTTGTTTGTACAAGTGGTTATTGTTGCATCATCAAAATGAAAATCTCCATTTTCAAGTCTATCTGCACTTCCGCTGAATATTCTAAATGGATCAGCTGTCAAAACAAAGTTATCTCCTACGGCAGTCTGATCCTTAAAATTATAAACCAACTCTTCTCCTGTCCACTCATCTTTATCTCTAACAAGTTTTACATTCCCTTGTGCAACGGCATCGCCTGTATCCACATTTAATGATATAAAATCAGCAGTCAAGATGGCAACCTTTGTCTTTACAATTGCATTTCCAATTGCTTTCGCAACAGAAGTTGAACCATCATAATTTACTTTGTCAGCATTAACCTGCACCTCTTCCATAAGCGTTGACAGTTCATTCTCTGTATATATCTCTCTTTCAAAAATATCTTCTCCAAAAGAAAATGTTGAAAATATTGAAAGTAATATAATGTATGCTATATATTTATTAACTATTCTCATGGTTAGAATAATACACTTCATTTGTGTCTTCATCAAGTATAGAATAAAATTCTGCGTGTTTCATAGGCATTGACTTGAATTTAAGCTTTCCGTCAAGTGTTTTAGTCATCTCAATAAGCATCTGTTCATCTTCCGTCCTGAAACGATCCAGAACTGAGGGATGAATCTCTACTAAAACATTCTTTGGCTTTTCTTTGCTGTTACATTTTCTAATAACGGCTTTCAACTGTCTCTGTACTTCAACACTTATTCCCAAAGGTGACTTAACTTTGCCGCGTCCATTACAATAAGGACAATCAACATACATTGAGGAAAGTACACTCTCCTCAACCCGCTGCCTTGTCATTTCCATAAGTCCAAGCTCTGAAATGGATAACACGTTCGTTCGTGCTTTCTCATGTTTTAACGCTGTCTTCATCGCTCTGTAAACAATGTTCTGATGATTCTTCCTCTTCATATCAATTAAATCAATAACCACCAAACCACCAATATTACGCAGCCTCAACTGCCTCGCAATCTCTTCAACAGCTTCAAGATTAATTTCAAGAATTGCATCTTCCTGAGAACCTGAACCTTTATATTTGCCGCTATTTACATCAATAGCAACTAAAGCTTCTGTTTCGTCAACAACAATCATGGCTCCACACTTCAAATGTACTACTCGACGTAGTGCCCTCTCTAACTGACGCTCAACTTCATAATAATCAAAAATAGGTAATTCACCTTCATAAAGCCTGACTCTGGACTTGGCTTTTCTGGATAAAAGCCCTGTTATTCTCTTAACAACTGTATAGGCTGTCTGTGAATCTACAACAACACGATCAACATCATCACTAATCCAGTCTCGTATCATTCGCTCTATAAGATTTGGCTCAGCGTGCACACAGGCCGGTGCTTTCTCTGTCTTGATATTCTCCTGAAGCTCTTTCCATATTACAAGAATTGATTCCAAATCTTGATTTAGATTCTTCATCTTTATTCCCTCTGCTGCTGTTCTGAAAATTAAACCAACCCCATCAGGAATTACCATCCTATCCAAGAATCCTTTTAAACGCTTTCGCTCTCGAATATCTCCAATCTTTCGTGAAACACCTCTAAGTTTAGTGCCGGGTAAAAGTACAAGATATCTCCCGGGAATACTTATGCTTGTTGTAACTCTAGGTCCTTTCGTTCCAATTGGACCTTTAGTAACCTGAACAATAATCTCGGAACCCGCTGGAAATCTCTTTTCAACTTCCTGATTGGAAAATGTCTTATTACGAGAATTCCTGCTTTTTCTACGTTTATTATTTCCATCATCAATTTCTGCCAGAATACTTGACTCCGGATGCATATCCCAATAATGCAAAAATGCATTTTTGTTCATACCAATATCAACAAAAGCCGCCCTTAAATCATGTTCCAGATTCTGTATTCGACCCTTGAAAATACTACCAACAATACGTTCGTCCGTTGAATGTTCAACTTGAAATTCCTCAAGTCTCCCGTTCTCCAAAATTGCAACGCGTGTCTCCAACTGCTCATCATTTACAATGATTTCTCTCTTCATCTTTTTATTTAAAAACCAGTTTAACATTTTACTTCCTTTATATTCGATTCATTAATTGAATCTATCAACTTAAATAGCTCTGTCTCCTCTTACGGGAATGCACGTATACACTCTGTACAATCCCAAGTTCAGACATCGAAATCAACATTATTGTTCCACCATAACTCAACAAAGGCAAAGGTAAACCTGTAACAGGCATAATACCAACCGTCATTGCAATGTTTATAAAAACATGACAAAACAACAGCGTTGTAAAACCAACGCATAACAACCTACCAAACCGATCCCAGGTCAAATATGCTATCTGCAAAGAGAGCAGAAAAATTCCTGCATATAAACTCAATACCACTATTGAGCCTAAAAAACCCTTCTCTTCAGCAATCACCGAATAGATAAAATCTGTCGGTGCAACCGTTCTCGGCAGGTACCCTAATATATTCTGAGTCCCATTAAGAAAACCCTTGCCAAAAGTTCCCCCGGAACCAACTGCAATCTGAGACTGTCGCTTATTCCAGCCCGTCCCCATCGGATCCTCATCCAAATTTAAAAAAACCATTATACGGTGCTTGTGATACAACCGTAAACCAACTGTGTTTAAAAACTTCTCCTGTCCCTGCTCACTTACTCCAAGTTTGTCCGGTAACAATAAAACACTTAAAATTATTAAAAAAAATACTACTCCAAGTCCAACAATACCAAATATGTACTTTAACGGCAAGTTTGATACAAACATCATTGAAAGTGCAACAGGTAATAAAATAACTGCTGAACTTAAATCCGGTTCAAGCATGATCAGACCAATCGGAAAAAACGCAATCATTAAAACCTTGAAAAATGTCCATCCTTTCTCTATATATGTATGAGGCTGACTTAAAATGCCTGCCATAATAATAATTGTTGACATCTTGGCAATCTCTGAAGGTTGTATCAGTATACCTAATAAAGGTATGCTGAACCAACGCCTCGCTCCCCCAATTCGAACCCCTACAAATAAAACCACTAATAAAAATAAAATAGATATCAAATAAAAAGGCCAACTATATTTCCTGAACTTCCGATAATCATTTAATGCAAAAAACATATATGAAAAAGTCCCTGCAATCACCCATATAATCTGTCGCTTGTACAACCCTCTTACAGGAACACTATCACTTATATAACATGAACTGTATATAAAAAATATACCCGTCACCAAAATTATTAACATTATTATGCTTAATAGCAGACTCATTCGCTTTATCTTTGAAATTATCTTTTTTAACCAAAACATCTTTTATTAAATCCTATTCATTTCTTGAAGTCCTTCAACAATATATTTAATCTTTGGTGCAACTGTCGTGCCGCCTGATGCTCCATCTTCAATCAAAACAACAATTGCATACTTAGGTGAATAAAATGGTACATATGCAACCATCCAGGTGTTCTTCTTGCCCGCAGACTTCTTGCCGTACTCAGCTGTTCCTGTCTTACCCGCCATTCGAACTCCATCAACTTTTGCTCTCTTTCCACTACCTGTCGGAGCCTCTATAACCTGATACATACCCTCTCGAACAGGATTGATATCCTCAAACTTCCAAGGCATATAAACAATTTCTTCTCCGGGTTTACCCCACTCAAGCCTGATACGAGGTCTGTAAACATGACCGCCATTTGCTAAGGTTGAAACCATAACTGCCAACTGTAAAGGTGTAACATTCAGAAAACCTTGACCAAGCGATATATTCGCTGTATCTCCTGATCTCCACCCTTGATTAAAACGCCTCCTCTTCCAACTGTCACTTGGCAGAAGTCCTGAAGACTCATAGGGCAAATCAATACCTGTCTTCTTTCCAAATCCAATTCTATCTGCCAGATGATAAATCTTATCATAACCTGTCTCAAGACCAAGCCAACAAAAGTATGTGTTACATGACTGTTCAAGTGCTTCTCTTAAATCTAAAAGTCCATGCCCGTAGCGATTCCAACAATGTATTTTAATGTTGCCAACCTTATAGTACCCGGGACAATCAACCTCATGAACATCATCAATTACGTCATTTATTAAAGCTGTCAATCCAATCACTGGTTTAAAAGTGCTTCCGGGAGCATACGTTCCTCGAATCGTACGATTCAAAAAGGGATTTCCATCATCAGATATCATCTTTTGGTATAACTCTCGGGAAATGGAAGGAGAAAAGTCGTTGGGATCATATGACGGCTCGCTAACCATAGCAATAACATCACCGTTGTTTACATCAAGTATTACAACAGATCCTCGGCTTCCTCCAAGTGCTGTCTCTGCAAGTTTCTGAATTCTCATGTCAAGAGTCAGTGTAACATCTTCTCCCCTGACAGCGGCTTTAAACTGCTCATCCTCATGATAAAACCCCGATGCATCAACCCTTATTAATTTACCTCCTGCTTTACCGGCAAGCTTGTCATCAAACCTTAATTCAATACCATTCTTGCCGATCATGCCTGGTGTATAGTAATTAAATGGATTCTCATCTGAAACCGCCGGGTGACTCTTGCCTACATATCCTATAACATGTCCTGCACTCTTCATCTGAGGATACTCCCGAACAGGTTCATATATAATTGAAAAACCGGGATGTCTATCCTGTACAACTTTAAAACGTGCCATTAACTCATTACTAACTCCATTCCAAACAACAAACGGCATTGGACGTCGCATACGCATATGCTTTGCTATATCATCAGTAATAACTGCACTGGTTACTCCCATATCTTCTGATAACTTAACAATACTGTTGGTAACATTACTAACAGTTCGACTCATTGAACCGGACTTTCTCAGCTCTTCAAGATAAACTGCAATGGAATAATTCGGCCTGTTGTCTGCAAGACAAATACCATTCCTGTCAAAAATCCGCCCCCGAATGCCAGGCAGTAAAACCCTTCGAATGCTCTGCTTTTCAAGATTATTATCGTATTTCAAGTTGTTAATAACCTGAATTCTGAAAAGTGAATATCCAATTATTGCTAACATCAAAAGCATAAAAACAAGCAATATGACTACTCTTATGGACTCCTTACGCTTTATCTCTATCGACCTGTTAAACATTCCTCTTCTCCTCTATTACCCCTAAGGAAAATTCTAATCGTCCAATAAACCAAATAGTCAATGGAACAACAAACATAGCTTGTATGCCGTTTCCAATGCCCTTAATAAAAGCATAACTAAAAGATAAATTAATCATATCTCGCATAGTTAACATAAAATATTCTATTATTATAATTACAAAGATCAATACAGCCCCCAAAAAAGAGGCCGCAATATATTCTCCATCACGAGATAAACCCGAAACAGAATGTCTTGCCAACAAAGCTGACAGACCAAATAAAACACAACTATAACCCAATGGCACTCGACTCAATGTGTCACACATACCGCCTGCAATAATTGCAGATAAAATCATAAACTGTATGCTGGCCCTAAAACCAAAATACAGAACAACTGCAAATAAAAATGGATATCTGGCATTAGCAAAAAATGTCCAGCCGGGAAGATAGTATTGCAAAACCGCAGCAATCACCGTCGATAACAATAAAACTATAATCCTCATATCATTCCTCAATCTCTACCGCAAAAACATATCTCAAATTTGCCAAATCAGCTGCGGGGATTATATCTGCAACCTGATATAACTGACTGTCGTCCATCCTTACCCGATCTATAATGCCGATAAGTAACCCCTCAGGAAATAACCCCCCTAACCCTGAAGTAACAACCTCCTCGCCTTTTTTTATCGCCAAATCCTTCTCCAAATACTCCAGCTTAAATGGATAAACAGGGGCAAACATATCTAAATCAATCTTTCGCCAATTACTTGAACCTCCTCCTTGCACAACACCAAAGCTATCAGAACCTGCAATTTTGCAGGGAACTCTACAAATCGGGTCACTCAAAAGTAAAACCTCCGATGAAAAATCAGAAATCCGCGAAATCTTACCAACTAAACCATTCTTCGAAATAACAGCCATTCCAAGCCTTAAACCTTCAGCTCTACCCTTGTTTAAAACTATAGTCCGCCACCATCCATAACTGTCATCCCGTACAACTACCTCACATAAAATCAACTTATGTGTCGAAAGCTTCTGTAAAGAAAGCAATTCTCGTAAACGCTCATTCTCTATCTCAAGATATTCGTACCTCGAAAGCTGTCCCCGTAAATTTACATTCTCTTCCAATATCAAAAGATTCTGCTCTTGAATTTGCTTTAAATTTAATACAATATTAAAGGAATCTTTCACCCTGTATATTACATAGGACATAACATTTAAAAATGGAGAAATAGTATTCTGACCAATATGCTTAACCCGCGTTGAAACGGGTAAAGGTAAGTTCAGTATCAATGCTATAACACAAAGAAGGATACTTACTTTCAGTTTTACTATCTTTTTCATTCCATCTGTCCAATATATAATATATACAAAAAATATGTACACAATAAGGCAAAAATACCAAAATTCAGAAATGATTAAAATAATATATGTTATTCTCTGCACTTAAGTCATCAGTATAATAAATATACCAACCATACAAAAAACAAATATAAATATAGGTGTGTAATTAAGAAAAGTTTTTTTAACGACTGCTTTGACGAATATAATCAAGCTCATTAAGAACAATACCGGTTCCTTCGGCAACTGCACTCAAAGCATCCTCTGCCAAATGAACCGGAAGACCTGTCTGCTCTGCAATCAAACTATCCATACCCCTTAAAAGTGAACCGCCACCGGCCAAAACCATACCTCTGTCAACTAAGTCAGATGATAATTCCGGCGGACAACGCTCAAGAGTAATCTTGATTGCTTCAACAATAGAAGAGATAGGCTCCATCAAAGCCTCTCTGATCTCCTCTGAGTTTATTGTAAGTGTCTTTGGAAGTCCTGCAACAAGATCTCGCCCTTTAACTTCCATAGTTATCTCCTCATCAAGAGGATAGGCAGACCCCATAAGCATCTTTATCTCTTCCGCTGTACGCTCTCCAATCATCAAATTATAAACTTTTTTCAAATACTGCGTAATACAATCATCCATAACATCTCCACCCACTCGTACTGTTCTGCTTTCCACAATACCGGCTAAAGAAATTAAAGCTATTTCTGATGTACCACCACCAATATCAACAATCATATTACCTGCCGGCTCATGCACAGGAAGACCAACTCCAATAGCTGCAGCCATTGGCTCTTCAATCAAATGCACTTCTTTTGCCCCGGCATGAGTGGCGGAGTCTTTTACGGCTCTTCGTTCCACTTCTGTAATATCACTGGGAACCGCAACCAAAATCCTCGGCCTTCCGAACTTGCTCTTGCTGATCTTCCTGATAAAATAACGAAGCATAGCTTCTGTTATCTCAAAGTCAGCAATAACACCGGACTTCATTGGTCGTATAGCTCGTATATCTCCCGGTGTTCTACCAAGCATTCGCTTAGCCTCCTCACCAACAGCTAAAACCTTTTTAGTCCCTGTCTGAATAGCAACTACAGATGGTTCTCTAAGAACAATCCCTCTGTCTTTAACATAAACCAGAGTATTCGCTGTTCCTAAATCAATCCCAATATCATTATTAATTATTCCTGAAAATTTGTGCCACATATTTTTTACCTTAAAATCATTTGAATTTACATATAAATATAACAAGTTCATAAATATATAGCAACTTTTTTTATTAAAAATTAGCTTTTTTTTAACAATTTTGTACAAAACCCATAATTATTACCATAATAATCCAATAATTATTACCCCTGTACGGGCGAAAAATCTTTCGTCCTCTCCTCTCTCTCAATTCATACCTTAGATTTCTGGTTAATGATGTAAGCATGAGTTTTAATTAATAAAATCAATGAGTTACTTTTTGATTTTCACCTTTTTGGGTGATAAACAGTGAAA
>CAYTUX010000003.1:0-3228 GCA_964441455.1 uncultured Victivallales bacterium
TCCGTCCTCGGTAGGACATTACACTACGTTCCATTGCTGTCGCAGGCTCCAGCCTCACTTCCTTTGTCGTGTCTCGGACACCTCCCCTTAGCAAGGGGAGGAGCTAATACGTCCCCGCCGACCGAAAACAAAAATCAACCAGAAAATTAACAAACAGCAACTTGCTTCTTTATTCTTGTTTTTTTGATTCAAACATATTATCATTGTGACAATTTTGAAGGAATAAAATGATTATAAAGAAAATATATATTTTAATATTAGCTGTTGCCTTATTTGTACCGACTTTGTATGGAGGCAACGGAGATCAATTACTGCAGCAGCTTTTAAAAAACAAGCCGGACAGCTATGTGAATGATTATGCGAAAGTCATCCCGACTTTACAAAAGCAGCAGATGTCTGCCGTCTCACAAGAGCTTCGCGAAAAAACAGGTGCAGTAATTGTTGTTGTCACTTTGCCATCTCTGCAGGGAGGATCTCTTGAAAATTTTTCTGTAAAACTTGCTCATGGATGGGGGATTGGCGAAAATGATCAGGGAGTTCTAATTCTTTTTGCGTTGAAAGATCGAAAAGTCCGTATTGAGGTGGGTTATGGGCTTGAGCATATAATAAATGATGCAAAAGCCGGGCGCATTATCAGAGAAAATATGGTTCCGTATTTTAAACAACAGGCCTATTCTTCAGGACTCTTAAATGGTGAAGCGGCTGTTGCAGCAACTATTGCAGCAGCCAAAGGTGTTCAGCTTACCGGTAATCCTCGCCTTTATCAGCACAACAGCCCGACAGAAAGATCACTGGCATCAAAAATCTTTGGTCTGCTGTTTTTCATATTTATGGTATTCATCTTCATCAGGCATCCTCATCTTTTTATTTTGATGCTTTTGATGGGTGGCTTCGGAGGTGGTCGTGGCGGTCGCGGTGGCGGTGGCGGCTTCGGTGGTGGTTTCGGTGGTGGCGGTTTCGGCGGCGGCGGAGCTTCAGGCTCGTGGTAAAATTTCAAATGCGAAAATGGTTGGTAATCCTTCGATAATATATTAAACTTTCAAGCACATTTGTCCCATAAGTCCCATATCTCCCATTGCTTTAGACCTCACAAAATGCATACTATTTTTTAACAATCTGCAACCTTATAAGCAGTTCCCGTGAAGATTGCAATCATTGTATCTTCAATAAAAACAGCCACTTCATAAACTGATAATTTGTTTGTTCGGCTTAGCTCTTTGGTCATTGTGTACATGACCTCGCCCTCTTTGCCCGGTTTAAAGAAATTTAATGTTGTGCTTATACTTAAAGATAGACGTTCATCTGTATTTGATGCAATTGCAAATGCATAGTCGGCAAGTGTAAATACAGTACCACCTTGTACATAATCAACTCCATTGAGATGCTTATCACAAATTTTCAGCCGGCAGGACGGAAATTTTTCATTCTCATCAACAATCTCTATTCCTAAAAGCTTAACTAGTCTATCATTATGTAATCTTTCTGCAACATTTGACATTCTCTTCTCCTTTTTTTTTATTATGAAAACGGGGACGTTTTCGCTCCCGGCTCGCGTTTAACAGTTATCTTTTTGTTTGATACTGAAATAAGTATACTTACCTTAATTCCGGTAACGGAAAAATATGCTCTATTGAAATGATTGGTGTAGAATCATTTTCAACTTTTATTGTTATCTGTTCGTTATCAACAATATTGCTTATGCCGTGACAAGGATTTTCAAGGGATTTATTTTTCAAAGAATATTTAAGTCCGGTTGTTGTTAAACATGGAAAGAGTCTGCTAAATGGAATAATTGAAACTCTTGAACCTGCGGGACGTTGAAAGCTGGCAACGGAAAAATTATTACCAATTGCAAAGGTGATTGTATCTTTGTCTATAATGAAAAGCTGCCCCGGATTATTCGGCATCAAAGAAATGTTGCCAAGCTCATGATCCAGCCTCTTACCGGTTGCTCCAATGAGAAAAATATTTTCACATCCCTTTGATTGAAGATATTCAATTGCCAGCTCTGCATCTGTCTTAGATTTTTCTGCAGAAAATTTAATAATTTCTGCAGTCTGTTTTCCAAGCATTTCAGGATCTGTTGAGTCCATGTCTCCAATAATTGCTGTGGGAGAAACATTTAAGTCGTTTAGATGCTTTAGTCCTCCATCTGCAGCTATGATATAGTCTGCATCTTCAAGAAGTTTTTCAACTTCATTGTTGTGGAAGTAGTCACCATTACAAAAAATACAACCATATTTCTGCAAAACAAACTCCTTATACTTGTCTGTTGTTTTCGTCAACATTAACAACTACAGGTTTATAGCTTTTAGCCTCTTCTTGATTCATCTGACAATAAGCGATAATAATAATTTTATCACCTTTTAGCCCTAAACGAGCTGCCGCGCCGTTGAGCATTATTGTTCCCGAACCTTTTTCGCCTTCAATCACATATGTAACTAAACGAGAACCATTATTAAGATTTACAACATGTACCTGTTCCCCTGGTAAGATTCCTGAAGCTTCCAGTAAATCTTTATCAATAGAAATACTGCCTTCGTAATCGAGGTGGTTTCCCGTTAAAGTTGCTCTATGAATCTTGGATTTTAACATATATATATTCATTGTTACCTAAAAATTAGTAATTAAAAAAAAAGATGTGCACAGAAAAGCAATTATCTATACACATCTATTAATTATGCTTTCGCAATAAAAATTACAAGCTGATAGCCCCTACCGGACATTCGCCGACACAAGCTCCGCAATCAACGCATGCATCTGCATCGATCACTGCTATATCATCTTCCATTGTAATTGCTTCTACCGGGCATGAACCCACGCATGCACTGCATCCTGTGCAAATATCTGCATCTACTACTGCTGCCATTGTTTTTACCTTTCATTATGAAATAGTATTTTTGGGGTTCCTCAATCCAAAAAATCTATTTGTTTTAAAATCTAAACGTAATAATACGACATTATATTATATTTTTCAAGTTATTTTATGGTTTTGTCTGCCTTATCCCCTGTTTTTCTGGTTAAATGCCCTTTTCGGTCGGCGGCCCAGCTACTAACAGATCAGAAAAAACAATCCTATATAAAACTCCAATGTAAAGTTAATAGCTGGGCAACCCTCCCGGTGTGTTATAATATTGTCTTGTAAGAACGGGAGCCCAGCTACCAAAAAAGCAATTAACTCTGCAATTATCATCAAAACACTTTATGTTTGGTAGCTGGATCGGCGTC
>CAYTUX010000004.1:0-9537 GCA_964441455.1 uncultured Victivallales bacterium
CGATTAATGCAGGTATGATGTAAAAACATTGAAGTTAAAACAAGAACTTTTTATACATTAATTCGATTAAAAAGTATCATACAAGAACGCAGAGAAAAAAAGATAAGAGGTTTGATCAACTAATTTACGCTAAAAGTTTTATAAATGTTCAAAATAATAATAGATCAAACGACCGCAGGGTAAAAGGCTTTAAAGTAGGACATTACGCTACGCTTCATGGCTGTCGTATACTCCAGCCTCACTCCCTATGGTCGTGTGTTTAAAGCAATGTAGCGTATCGAAATGGCAACTTGAATGGTTGTATTACAGATTAAGCGGATTGACACGGATATATAATATCTGTGAAAATCTGTTCAATCTGCTTTATCCTTGTTCAAAGTTGATATTAAAATGATTTATACGGGCAGTACTAAACTCAAGGTTCTGTCAAAAATTGTACGGAAAAATGTTCCGGTCTCTGCTGAGACCGGCTACAGATGTGAGCAGACTGATCAATGTTTAATATTCTAATTAGCTTACTGTAGTCCAGCTATCAAACCCTGCGAATAATATTTGCTAGCTGTTGCAGACCTCGGAAAGGAAAAACATTTTCCGTTCTATAGAACGGACACTACATTACTCGGGCTAACGTTGGTTTGGAAACATGTAGTGTGATTCCGCCTCACTTTGAATTTCTAAAAATCAAAGTAAAGGCGGGGCGAAAAAACGAGGGATAAGACAGCTATCTTTGCTGGTCCCGTAAGGGGGGGAGATATGTATCCCATTGATTTAAAACAAAATAGGTCTGTTAAGAGTGGAAAACTTTTGACAGAACCATTTTAATTGAAAGGAAAATAAAATGAAAATAGAACATTTAGGATTAAACGTACCTGCCCCAATTGAAATGGCCAACTGGTATTGTGACAACATGGGGTTTGTTGTAAAAAGAAAAACAGATGCTCCTGTTTTTGCAAGGTTCATGGTTGATTCAAGCGGAGAAGGTATGATTGAAATCTACAAAAACGAAGAGGCTCCAATTCCGGATTATTTTGAAATAAACCCGCTTACACTGCACATTGCATTTGTTGCTGACGACATTGATGAGCAATTTGAAAAACTGCTTGCTGCAGGAGCAACAACTGTTATTGCTCCGGAAACAGTTGCAACAGGAGATCGTCTGGCTATGCTCAGAGATCCATGGGGTGTTCCAATTCAACTTTGCAAAAGAGCTGAATCATTACTTTAAAAAAGATTGGTTCTTTTTTTACTACATCTGTAAACTTTTGCCGTTTTGCCTTCATTTCATTACGGCACTCTCTGCCGAGAGCAGGAGCAAGCTTTGATTGTTTATAATACCCGGAGTTGCACTCCCGCTAGTCGTTTACCCTAGGCTACCTATGAAATGCCCTTTCAGGGCATGTAAATGGCTTTGCAATTGTATTGAGCCGATAGGCTCTCATTCATAATTCGATGTTGGACGTTTTTAATTCATTTTTATAAATACCTGCGGAGCTATTCCAACATTAATCATTAACCATTATTTTAGGTTTCTCTGCGTCCTCTGTCTGCCTGTGCGATGCTCGCATGCAGACAGGCGTCTCTGCGCGAAAATTCTTTTGGTATCGACTCGACCGACCTGTGAGATTGCTCTAATATATGACATCAAAAGCAAAAAAAAGCGAATTATTATAAATTTAGTCAATTTTAACTTGACAAATATTGCTTTTGTTTGATACAAACGCAAAACGTTTTTGAGCGGAAAAGAGTTTTAAATATTTTTATAAAGTTAAGAGAATCATGACAGATACAAAAAAAACAGCAAAGAAAGTAGCAGTAAAGAAAATAAAAGCTAATATTAAAAAGGTTGCCGCAAAGAAAGTTGCGTCAAAAAAAGTTTCAAAACCAAAAGCTCCCAAAAAAAGTAAAAAAGCTTTGGCAGTTGAAAAAGAGAATGCAGAAATCAGTGAAATGGTTTCAAAAATTGAAGCTGCGGCTTTTGCAATGAAAGAAAAACACACATCTCAAAAATCTCCCGGAATTGAAAAGAGGAAGAAAAAAGTGGAAGAAAATGAGGTGACAGAAGAAATCTTCAAAAAACCTATTGCAAAAAAATCCAAACCGACTATCAAAATCAGAAAAATCACCGCTTCTTCAATAAAAAGAGATAAAACAATTAAAAAAACAGCTGAATCGAAAAAGAAAATGACAGCCAAACAGCTTAGGAAATATGAAGATAACTTGAAAGAGCTAAGACAACTTTATCAGGAACAGGCGAAAAATCTCAGCAACAATTCCTTTTCCAATAATGATATCATCACAGTAGAAGATGGAACCGCAGCATTTGACCGTCAATTTTCACTTGGACTTGCAAGCTCTGAAGGCGATATTCTTTTTGAAATTGACGAAGCATTAATCAGAATTAGAGAAAAAATTTACGGTGCTTGCGAAGATTGCGGTTGCATGATTGAAAAGCCAAGATTAGATGCTATTCCTTTTGCAAGAAGCTGCATTAAGTGTCAGGCAAAAAAAGAGCGTGATGCGGGCATACATTATAAACCTAAAATTTAAGAATTAAATGCTTTTTAACTTATTAATATTCTTTGTGGTCTTCATGGATCAGTTAGTAAAGTTTATTATTCATAAAAACCTGGATTTGCATCAAGAGATTGTTGTAATACCGGGTTTTTTTAATATCAACTATGTTCGAAACACCGGTGCCGCATGGGGCATTTTCTCATCTTCAACATGGCTTCTTGGTTTACTGTCTGCTGCAGCTTTCTTATTTGTTGTAATATTTAGAAAAAAGATATTCGAAAATAATTTATGGCACAAAGTGGCATATGTTCTACTTGCAAGCGGGATTGCCGGTAATATGATTGATCGATTAAAAAATGGTTACGTAGTCGATTTTATACATCTGTACTTCAGATCTTACCACTTTCCATCTTTCAACATAGCGGACTCTGTCATCTGCATTGGTGTTGTATGCTACATCATTTCTAACATAATCGCACATTATAAAACATCAATTCAGGAGTAGTTAATGTTCGGCGAACGACATTATTTCTTAACAGGTTGTACAGCCTCCGGCAAGACATCAGTGGCTCATCACATTGCAAAGCAGAAAGGTTATGCAATTTTATCTACCGATTCCATGCAGGTATATAAAGATATGAATATTGGAACTGCAAAAGCCAGCCCCAAAGAACTTGAAGAAGTTGAATACTACGGCATTGATATATGTGAACCAACTCAAAACTATAGTTTGTGGGATTTTTACCAATACTCAAAGCGTATATTCAAAGAAAATATAAATAAAACCTTCATAATTACAGGTGGCACGGGGTTATACATAAAAGCTCTAATCCAGGGTTTAAACGAACTGCCAAGTGCAAACGAAAGCTTAAGGTCAAAATGGAAATTCATTATACAAGAAAAAGGTATAACGTCTATACAAGACAGATTGAAAAAGCTTGTTCCTGAATATTTTCACAATATGACAAAAGATGATCAAGAGAATCCTCGCAGATTAATCCGTGCACTTGAACTGGTTCTTTCTCCACAATACAAAGATAACCCTGAAGCATGGAACAAATCAAAAGAAAAGATAGATTTGATTGGCTTAACTATGCCAACAGAATTACTTAATGCAAGAATTGAAGAACGTGTTTACCGGATGTATAATGAAGGGCTCATTGATGAAGTTAAAAATCTTTTTGAAAAACATGACTTTATAAACAAAACAGCTTTACAGGCAATTGGATATACAGAAGCAATTGCCTTTATTGAAAAAAAATATTCTAAAGAGATAGCCATAGAAAAAACAGTTGTCAGAACAAGAAGACTTGCAAAAAAACAGAGAACATGGTTTCGGCATCAGGCAAACATGAACTGGATCGACACAACAAATCTTACTTTAGAACAAACAGCTGATATCATATTAAAAAAGTGGAACATTAGTTAACTATCAGTTCTTTTCCCGCTCTCTATTCAAAGTCAAGGTTAAGTTCTCGCCTCGTACTATAAAAATATGACAACTGACCGTCTCTTTCTTTTCCTATAATTACATGATCAAAACATTTTATGCCAATGATTTTACCGGAATCGATAAGTTGTTTTGTCAGGTCAATATCTTGTTTAGAAGGAGTTGGGTCTCCTGACGGATGGTTGTGTACAACAATAATTGATGCCGCAGATAGCTGTATTGCAACCTTATAAATTTCTCTTGGATGAGCCAAACTTGAGTTAATTGTTCCCTGTGATATTGAAATAGGTTTTGCTTTAAGATAGTTTTTTGAATCAAGAGGCAGAACCCATATGTTTTCAGTCTCTAAAGTCAGTGCTTTTGTCTTAAACATTTCGGCAACACTTTCCGGTGTTGAGAAAGGTTTTGACTGGTTGTCAATTTTTTCCTGGTTAAGTCGGTTTGCAAGCTCAAGAGATGCTTTCAGTCCAAGTGCTTTTACCGGACCGATACCTTTAATCGTTGTCAGTTCGTCAATACGCATTTTTGCTATAGAAGATAGACTGCCATATTTATTTAAAAGGTGTCTTGCAAGACTTACAACATTAAGAGATGGAGTACCTGACCTTAAAACTATGGCAAGAAGTTCAACAAGTGGGACATTTTCAACACCATGCTTAATAGCTAATTCACGTGGTTTGAGATCGTCTGAAAGTGTCTCTTTTAAACTTTTTGTCTCTTCTGCAACTGCTCGAAAATCTCTTTTTTCTAAATTATATGATACTTCTTGTTCTTTTTTATTCATAAATAAAATCCTCTTATTAAAATAAAAGATATCAAAATGTTCCATTTTTTACAAATATTTTTTTAATATTTATCCTCTCACCCCTGTTTTTCTGGTTAAATGCCCTTTTCGGCGGGGTGAAGCACCCCGACCCTACAGTTGAGGATGCTGCAACCAAAGCTAAAAGGTTGATTTGCAGGGGTTTTGTAGAGTCGGGGTCCGTGACCCCGCCTTTTAAATAAAATTTTCAACCTTATCACCCAAAAAGTAACAATTTCAAACATCATACCCTTATTTTATTGGTCAAAATTCATGTTTATCCTCTCAACCAGAAATTTAAGGCCTCTCACCTTAATTTTTCGGTTGGACATCCTTTTTGGCGGGGTGAAGCACCCCGACCCTACAGTTTAGGATGCTGCAATCAAAGCTAAATGGTTGATTGCAAATGTTTTCTGTAAGGGCGGGGCTAATCTACATTTCCGCAATAAGCATTATGTGCACGCTAACTTTTTAATCCCCGCCTTGCGGGATCACCCAAAACTGAAAAAAACAAGCTCTCATTTGCTTATTTTATTGGTTAAAACAGATTTTTTTTTGTCCAACCGAAAAATTATGACCTCTCAATCAGAAATCTAAGGTATATTTAACTCTCCTTTAGTGCTAATTACAAAGATTTAAGCTTTTTTTGAAAAAGTAATGTTGTAATTTCAGCTCAATTTGTTATTATTTCAGAGTAAAAATTTTTTAACATAAAAAAACAGTGGGAGAAATCTAAATGAGAAGATATTTATTGGCAATTTTATTTGTTATTAATTGCTTAGCCGGCGTTAACAATCTATCGGCACAAGAAGCGGAATTTGTTGAAGAGGGCGAGGAATCGCTATGGTATGCAGCTGCAACAATTGGAATGCTGACATTTGAAGGCGACCAGCCTGTTGACGATACTTTTAGTTTAAGCCTAAAAGTTGGCTATGAATTTTCTGAATGGTGGACTTACGAAGCAGCCATCTATTTTGCACCCAACATTGACATAAGTGACAGAGGCAAAGAACGGGGAGTCGATTTTGACAGCACATCGCTCGTGAGCTTTTCTCTTGAAGGTCTATTTCATTTTACCCGTTGGAATCGTTTAGATCCATATCTGGTTTTTGGTGTAGGAGTTGACTATTTTACTGATGAACTTCCAAACCAACACCAGACAGAGCTGCTGCTTATTGGTGGTGCAGGTGTTATGTATCATCTTTCAGACTCATGGAGCGTAAGAGCAAGTGCTAAAGCTATGCTTGCAGGTTTCGGAAGTCATCCAAATGCAAATATGCTGGTTGAAATTGGAGCGTCATATACAATTGGTGCAGAAACACCAAAAGACTTCATGGCTGTTGATGGACCTCTTGATACAGATGGTGATGGTTTAACCGACACATATGAACTTACGGAATCAATGACAGATCCTCTAAATCCTGATACAGATGGCGATGGTCTTAGTGATGGTGACGAAGTGCATATATACAAAACTGATCCTCTAAATTCTGACACAGACTACGATATGCTTAAAGATGGTGAGGAAATTCATAAATACAAAACTGATCCATTACTTCATGATACTGATGGCGGCGGAGTTTCTGATGGACACGAAATTCTTGTAGACAAAACGAATCCTTTAGATGGCAGTGATGACTTTGTCCTATTTTCTCTAAATATTGAATTTGATTCAAATAAGGCTGTCATAAAATCTCAATACTTTGAACAGATTGAAAGAATTGGAAAGGTTTTGAAGAATCATCCGGAAGCTAATGCTGTCATTGAAGGACATGCTGACAAAAGAAAAACATCTTCAAAAAGCTACAATCAGACTCTTTCTCAAAAGAGAGCAGAAGCAGTTAAAAGCTATCTTGAAAATGTTACAGGAATTAAACCATCCAGACTTAAAGCTGTCGGATATGGTTTTTCAAGACCAATTGCAAAGAATGATCCTATTACAGGTAATATTGCAAACAGACGTGTTGACATATATCTTGACGGCGTAAACCGAGAACTGGTCAGAGAAGATATTGAAGTAATCAACACAAGACCTCCTGTAAAGTAATATTTGTATACTATGAAACCATTTAGTTTACTTGTCAAACCTGCTTCGGCAGATTGTAATTTACGTTGTACATATTGCTTCTATCTTGAGAAAAAAGAGTTATACCCGGATTTACCTCGTCTAAGAATGAGCGATGAAACTCTGGAGAAAATGATTAGTTCATACATGGCCATTCCAATGCAGCAATACTCCATTGGATGGCAAGGTGGCGAACCAACTCTTATGGGACTTGACTTCTTTAAAAAAGCTGTTCATCTTCAACAGAAATATGGTCGGCCGGGTGTAATGGTCTCAAATGGACTACAGACAAACGGAACACTTATTAATGACGAGTGGGCTCAATTCCTTGCAAAATATAAATTTCTTGTTGGAGTCAGTCTGGATGGTATGGAAGAAATTCATGATCACTATCGAAAATATGGAAGCAACAAAGGAAGTCATGCTGATGTTCTAAGGGGCATAGAAGCTCTCAAAAGAAACAATGTTGATTTTAACATCTTAACATTGGTAAATAATATCAGTGTTAAAAAACCCTTAGAGATATATAACTATCTGAAAAATAACGGTTTCTATTTTCAGCAATTTATTGAATGTCTGGAATTCGATGAAAATGGAGAACTCTATCCATATTCAGTAAAAGCTGAAGAATGGGGAAAATTCTTGTGTGACATCTTTGATGAATGGTACAAAGAAGATACTCATAAAATTTCAATCAGATTGTTTGATGCCGTATTGAACAAGCTTGTTAATGGGAACATTGTCTGTTGTCCAATGGGTAACGACTGCCGTCATTACTTTGTTGTTGAACATAACGGCGATATATATCCATGCGATTTTTTTGTTCAGAAAGATCTCTATCTCGGAAACATTCATACAGGCACGTGGCAGGAATTTTATGATAATCCAGTTTATACGGATTTTGGACTTAGAAAAGCTGATTTGGCTCCACAATGTAAAGAGTGTGAATATCTATACCTATGCCAGGGCGATTGTCAGAAAAACCGTTTTGGTAATCAAGGTGCACTTGGAATAAGCTTAATGTGTCCTGCAATAAAAAAATTCTACAAACATACAATGCCAAGATTTAAAAAACTTGCAGCGGAAATTGTTGAACAACAGAGACAACATCAGGAAGAAGAAAGAAAGCGCATGGTTGAGTCCATGATAAAAGCAAATAACAAACCTGGCAGAAACGACTCCTGTCCATGCGGAAGCGGCAAGAAATTTAAAAACTGCTGTGGAAAATCAGACTGAATATGCAGTTTTTGACATAAAAAACTTTTGAGGAAAATTAAATAATGAAAATTACATACATAATACTTTTCGCTATCCTCGTAACTACACAATTAAGTGCAAGAACAGCAATAAAGGGAAACAGCAGAGATCAGCTGGCTTTAATGGAACAAAGATTAAAAAATGTTGAACAGCAGATGGAAATTCTACTCAGATCAAAAAATGATATCTATATGCAGTTGGATAACCTGAATGCTGAACTATATAATCAGAAAGAAAACATTCAAAAAGCCCTTACAGCTGCAACCAGCTCTGATGTTGATAAAAAAATTGCAACTGCAAAAGCCGATATAATAGAAGAGATAAGCACTAAAGTTTCAAAGATTATTGCAGCCAACACCAAGACATCAGAATCAGGAACTTACAAATCAACAGGTTCCCAGACCGGCTACGAACATGTTGTGCAACCGGGTGAAACAATTTCTCATATTGCCGAAGCATATAAAGTTTCAACAACTGCAATCATAAAAGCAAATAATATTAAAGATGCAAGAACCCTGCAAGTTGGAACAAAACTATTTATTCCGGAATGATTTACTAATGATCAATGGTTAATTATTAATTGTGAAATCCTTAATTTTTCGGTTGGAGGATAAACATGTTTTTAAATCAATGAAATCAGGGTTTACATTATACTTTTATCACCCTTTGGGTGATAAATTAGAAAATTAGTTTAGCGGACGCCGAGAACGTATTAGCTCCTCCCCTTGCTAAGGGGAGGTGGACGAGCTTGCGAGGACGGAGGAGTTCCCCCTCCCGTTCTTACAAGACAATATTAGTCTGCACATCGGGAGGGTTGGCGTCCCCGCCGACCGAAAAGGGCATTCAACCAGAAAAACAGGGAATATATTTTCTTAATATAATTTTTGTCTTGTATTGATTTATGCTTAGATATACAATGGCATTGATAAATTGTTGTAAGTGTATTATGGTCATTCATAATATATCAATTTAACTGATAGTTTTGAATGTTTATGACAGAAACAAATAAAAATACTGTTCTGCTAGCTGAAGATGATATTTTAAAATCAAGTAAAATGATGACTTCCAGATCTCAATTGATGTAATTAAAAAATATTTAAGCAATAAATATGTAAGATTTGAAAGTACAAGTGGAGATGAAGCATTAGATTTGTTTGAAAAAATGTATGAGTGCGCCAAGCGAAGCTGGCACAAACAAACTGGATAATCCAGTACGCACAAAGCAGCAAAACAGAAACGTAAACCAAACACGTTTACGTTTTTAGGTTTTACTCATTACTGTGCTCGAGGACAAGGCGGTGGTTTTAAAATTGGCAGAAAGACGGCAAGGAAAAAAATTCTTTAAAATGTAAAGACATGAACCAATGGCTGGGAGATGTGCGAAATAGAACAAAAACCAAAGAGTGGTGGAAGGTCTTAGCATCAAAACTAACAGGACATTACCAATAC
>CAYTUX010000005.1:0-28613 GCA_964441455.1 uncultured Victivallales bacterium
ATCAATAGAATTAGGGATTGACTTTTTGTTTTTTGCCCAGCTACTAAAAGAAAAGAGAAATGTAAGTTTGTTAAATATTTTTTATACTTTAGTAGCTGGGGTGATCCAGCAAGGCGGGATGAAAATTAGTTTTGGCGGACGCCGAGGACGGCATCCCTCCCGACTTGCAAACAAACGTTAGAATGCACTTCGGGAGGGTCAGCGTCCTCGCTGACCGAAAAGGGCATTCAACCAGAAAAACATAGTAAAGCCAGTTATTTCTAATTTTTTTCTTTTCTTATTATAGAAAATTGTTAATATTTGTTTTTGATTGGAATAATAAATTTCATTAATTATGATAATTTGATAATATATTTTAAATTAAGAATTGTATAAGAGATATGAAAACATGAAACATTGAACGCTGATTACACAGATTAAGCGGATCTAACACGGATATATAATAAATATATCTGTGAAAATCTGTTCAATCTGCATTATCCGTGTTCAAACTTGATATTAATATTATTTATGAATATATGGGCAGTACTAAACTCTGGTTATGTAAAAAGTTTTATGAAAAAAATGTTCCGGTCACTGCTGAGACCGGCTACAGGTGTGAGTCAGCAAGATGAATGCTGTTTTGCGAATTGATAATTGTAGCCAAGATCAGCCTGTCCAGCTATCAAACCCCCTACGGGCAATATTTGGCAGCTGTGGCAGACCTCGGGAAGAAAAACGCATAGGGAGAAGATAAAAAATGTATTTACCCGGCTAATGGTACTGTCAAAAATTTATGAAAGATATGAAAACTAAAAGTTTTCTAATTGCGGACGCCGGGGACGGCATCCCTCCCGTGTGAACCTTGCAGGTTAATGCTAGATTGCAGCTTTAACAGGGAGGGTTATCCAGTTACTACGTCTTAATAGCTGGATGACCGAAATACAACAAAAAACATAGGGATAAGACAAAATAGTCTGTATACTGTTTATTTAAAACGAAATAGGTCTGTTAAGAGTGGAAATTTTTTGACAGAATCAGAAAATTAAAAAGGTAAATGAAATGAAAAAGGTAAGATTAAAAATTGTTCTTTCAGCAATAATTTTAACAAGTATTGCTTATGGAGCCGAAACAAACAAACTAGATGTAGTAAATTTAAGACCCATATTAATTTCTGCGCGTGGTTTTGAAACAGCCATAGACCTTATTCCGGGCGGAGCAGATGTAATCTCCTCCGAGGAAGTTCAATTGTTGACCCCG
Source organism: uncultured Victivallales bacterium (assembly GCA_964441455.1). GTDB lineage: Bacteria > Verrucomicrobiota > Kiritimatiellia > JAQICX01 > JAQICX01 > JAQICX01. The sequence goes on from CAYTUX010000005.1 coordinate 1,240, forward strand.
TTCAGCATTCCGAATATTTTAGATCTTCTTCCGGGTGTCAGCAAGAGATCTGATAGCGGATGGGGATCGGACATCAATATTCGTGGTTTGAGTCATGACTCAATTGTGTTTCTGATTGACGGAAACAGATTAATTTCCGCAACAGATATCAATGGTCAATATGGTCTTGTTCTTCCCCAATCAATTGATAGAATAGAGGTATTAAAAGGTCCCATATCATCATTATATGGGTCAGGAACTATTGGTGGTGTTGTAAATGTAATCACAAAGAATGGTTATTTTTCTGATGAGCCGGTTGTAAGCGGAAACTTTTTTACGGGATTTGATTCAAATCCCGGCGGGATGACAATGTATGGTAACATAAGTTATAACAGCAAAGATTATTATCTTTTTGCAAGCGGCGGCACAAGATCATATGAGTCATATAAAGATGGTGATGGCAAAGAGATGACAAACAGCCAATTTGGTGATTATGAGACAGCCTTAAAAGGTGGGTTTAGAGAGAGTTTAAATAATTATACAGAAGCACAGATTCAATATTACAAGGGAACAGAAATCGGTATTCCAGGCAGTGATGCACCATTTCCTAGCCAGGCACAGGTAACATACCCGCAGCTGCATAGGCAGTTATATGAAATAAAACACACATATAATCCTAATGGTGATATATTCAGCAAAATGAGCATCAATGCATTTTATCAGTTCAATGACAGAGATGTAAGAGTGGATTTGCCGGAGTCTATGCCGATTGAAACAATCAGACCGACAGCAGATCACACAATGTACGGAAGCAAATGGCAGAATATATTTGTTTTAAGCGATCACACTTTTAACGCAGGTCTGGATTTCTGGAACAGGAGTTACGAAGGATCCAGGACCAAGTATCTTCGTAACGGCAATGAAATGACAGACAAGCCTTTACCTGATGCATACAAAATTTCAGCAGGGGCATTTGCCGAAGATACATGGCAGGTGACAGAACCACTGACAGTTAATATTGGCGGACGAGTTGATTACATATATATAGACAACGAATCAACTCCCCAATACGATGCAGGGCACAGTGATGACGTAAGCTGGAATGCTCATATCGGTTCATCATATATGGTTACAGAAGCATTTTCAATTAACGGCATTCTTGCATCCGGATACAGAACACCAACACTGACAGAGCTATATAAATACATTATACTTGGAGGAGGTGTTGTTAAACTTGGTAATCCGAATCTTGATCCCGAGCAATCGCTATTTATGGAGTTGAATTTAAACTATTCTTCAGATATATTTGACATAACTTTAGCAGGATTTTATAATGATCTGGACAACTTGATTGTAGAAAACAAAGTCGAAGAAAATCTATATATTAATGAGAATATATCAGAAGCAGAGATATATGGTACCGAATTAAGTATGAATATATATATATCAGATTTATGCAAAATTTATGGTAATATTGCATATACATATGGTAAGAACACCATTACCGATGAATACCTTCCGACAATTGCACCTCTTAATGGTTTAATCGGTTTAAGAACATCGCAATTTAATGGATTCTGGGGATTATGCCAACTGCAATGGGCTGCTCAGCAGAACAAAACACCTGATAATGTTGATCATTCATCATCTTGGGCAACCGTTGATCTGCGTTTTGGATATAACTTTGAACAAAACAGAGCACTTAGCAAATTTTACATAGGTATAGATAATATTTTTGACAGAGAATATTCAGAGTATCTAACAGCATCGAGAGGCTTTGTATTCAACGAGCCGGGGCGTAATTTTGTTTTGGGATACGAAGTAGAGTTTTAAACAGGTACTAAATAAACAATAAAGGATATATAAATGCAGGAATTAACATCAAAAGAGAGAATAAGTAATATACTTGACAGAAAGCCCGTTGACAGAATCGGCTTATATGAACACTTCTGGGGAGACACCCTGAAAGTTTGGCAGAACGAAGGAAAAATTCAAGAAGGAGAAAGCTTAGGAGAGCACTTTGGACACGACATGGTAACATTATGGTGTTTTAATAACGTAGCAGATTTGGATTTTGAGCCAATTATTATTGAAGAGGATGAAGAGACCATTTTGAAAAAAGATGGTAACGGTGCATTTCTGCGACAACACAAGCTGCATAATTCAACCCCCGAACATGTTGACTTCACAGTCAAAGACAGAGCAACATGGAACGAGTATATAGTTCCTAAGCTAAAGCCGGAAACTCGAAGAATTAACTTTGATGGATATATTAATGCAAAAAAGCAGGCTTCAGACAATAACAGATTTTTTGTGTGGAGCGGGGTTAATGTTTTTGAATCCATGCACCCTGTTTGCGGACATGAAAATATGCTTATGGGAATGGCTTTAGATCCCGACTGGGTTAAAGATATGGCTGACACATATGCAGACATGTTTATTAACATGTTTGAAGAGCTTGTTGCGAGAGCCGGCAAACCTGATGGTGTATGGTTCTATGAAGATATGGGTTTTAAGCAGAGACCTTTTATGTCTCCGGATATGTACAGAGAATTAATAATGCCGGCTCACAAAAAGACCATCGATTATGCTCACTCATTGGGTCTGCCTGTTATCATGCACTCGTGCGGATTTATCGAGCCTCTGCTGCCGGGTATGATAGAAGCAGGAATTGATTGCCTGCAGGTGCTTGAGGTTAAAGCCGGAATGGATCCAATAAGAATAAAAAAACAATTTGGTGACGATATTGTCATTTTTGGAGGCATGGATGCCAGAAACCTCGTTGCAAACGATATTGATGCAATTCAGAAAGAGCTTCATGAAAAGATACCTATACTAAAAGAGAACTACGGATACATTTTGCACTCCGACCATTCCATACCGACTAATACAAAATATGATACATACAGATATTTTGTTGATGAAGGTTTAAAGTTAGGAAAATACTAAAGGATATAAAAATGAGAAATATATATATGATTGGCATAATGATATCTGCTGCAGCCATATTATTTGGCTGTTCTTCAAAGAACTATACAATTGATGACAGCGGCAAAACACAGCAGCTGGCTTTAGATTCTGTTTTTACAATATCTCTTGAAGGAAATCCTACAACAGGTTATCTTTGGACTGATGCAACAGAATTCAACACATGTCTTACACAATTAAACAAGGGTGAAGAATACGAGATGGATCCTAAATCAAATCAGCCTGCAGGCGGAGGTGGTATATATACCTTTAAATACAAAGTCAAGAGTGCCGGTGAAGCAGATTTAAAACTTGTATATTCCCGTCCATGGCTTCAGAACACACCACCTTTAAAAGAATTCACAATGAAAGTCATAGCTGGTACAATGGGAAGAATTGAAGCTGACTGAAATTGAAAAAGCTTAGATATAAATGAAAACAACAATATTCACAGCAATCTTACTGTCTGGAGTTTCAACTTTTGCCGAGACAAACAAAAACAGTATTGTTAATGTAGACTTCAATTCAAATAAAATTGGTCCGTACACAAAAGAGATGTTAAAAAAAGACTTTCCTGCTCTAAAATGGCAAACGCTATATGACAGGTCAAAAATTGTTAAAGATTCCGACACAAAGAGAGGAAATGTTTTAAGTGTCACATACCCACGCAATTCCCTTGGTCCTCAAGAAGGAGGAATACAATTTATGATCTCCCTTCCGCCATCTGAAGAACTATGGCTATCTTATTATTTGAAATTTGAAAAAGGATTTGATTTTCGACTCGGAGGAAAACTTCCTGGACTGACAAGCGGCAAGGGTAAATTCACAGGCGGGCATAAACCAAAGAATGGAGAGGGTTGGAGTGCAAGATATATGTGGCGCAAGGATGGAGAGGGTGTAATTTATCTTTATTACATTGATATGTCCGGGAAATGGGGAGATAATATTAAATTAGATGATTTTCATTTCATACCAGGTAAATGGTATAACCTTGTTAAGCATATCAAGCTTAACACAAACAGCAAAGCAGACGGGGTCATTGAAGTTTGGATTAATGGTGAAAAAAAACTTTCTCGTAATGATCTTAGACTGAGACTTGGAGACCTTGGATTAATTGACTCATTCTACTTTTCAACATTTCATGGCGGCAATACAAGAGACTGGTCTCCATATGTTGAAAGCAGAGCACTATTTGATGATATAATTATCAGCACGCAACCTATCAAGTATAACAAATGAGGCTATTTAGTACTTTTTGTGGATGATTGAATAGCCCCGGGTGAAAATCGGGGAATATTATGAGCAGATATTAACAACGGCATTAACAAGTTCTGTAATATCATTTTCTTCATGTATGTAGCATGCATTATCAATTTCAGGAATATGATTTTTTTGTGTCTGATCAGATATCACTATGATTGGTAAAGCTGTGTGCAATCTTCTGATTGCCATCAGCAGCCCCTGCCCATCCTGCTCAATAAGTTCTTCATTAATAATAAGGCAATCATACTGTTCCGTCTGATCTAAAGAGGTAAGTACATTAACAATATCTTCTGCTTTCTGAACATCAGCGCCATAGTCTGCAAGTACTTTTCCGATTTCCTTTTCAACTTCTGTAACATACAAAAGAATTTTTTTTGTTTCAAAAAAGGAGTGTAATTTTCTTGAATCTTCACCATCCTCAGACATATCAGTTCTTTGCAGGAACAGATTACCTCTTGAAATACCGGGTAATAAAATTCTATACGAAGAATTCATTGAACTTGTAAATTTATCCAGTCTCCCATTAATATTCTGCAGCAACATAGTAATAACCGACTCCATTGCTCCAGGAGCTCTAAATATTGCAGCCTGATTAATCTGCACACCATCTTCTGCCGAAGATGATGATTTAGGAGAGACATCCAACAGAATTTCCATTGCATATTGACTTTTGTCATCGAACTCATTAACTGAGATCTTTAATACTCCAGGAGCAGCCAATGTATCAACCAACAAAAGAGCCAAATTGATAATTATTCTTTCCAACTGCAATCGATCTATTGTTATAGATAAGTTTTTAACACTATTATTTACAATAATGTTCCATTCATCACTTAAACTGTTTTTCAAAGTTCCTACAACAAAATCCAGATATTCTGATGCTGTTGTCGCATTTTGAATATCATGATTTGCCTCGGAGATCTTTAAAAGTTGGTCAGACAAGATAATTCCCCTATTCACACTCGTTTCAATTGCTTTAACAGACTCTTCTCTTTCAGGAACCTCCGGACAAAGTTTGCCAAGCAAAGATGTATGGACAGCTATATCACAAAGCAAACTATTTAAATCATTTGCAACACCCTTAGATATCTGACTAATTAAGGATAATTCAGCCACCTGACGACTTAACATCTTCTTCTTATTAGACTCTGTAATATCGCTTATGATGATAAGTTGAAGCTGTTCATTTATCTGCGACCTGAATCGGTAATATTGTTCAGACTTATCATTAACAGTTACTTTGACCTCCACCTCTCCAGGAGCATCTTGATCAAGCAAAATGCTTAAATGTTCATCGGTCAGTGTAGGGAAAATATCCTTCAAAGATAAATCATCAAGTTCAGGATACATTTCAAAATATTTTTCTGCAACCGGATTTTTAGCAAGAATCTTTCCTGAAAGATCTAACAGCAGAAGCCCATCTTGAAAGTAATCCATAGCCTGAACAAACCTGCCAACTCTTTTTTGACCCTCTAAGAGAACAGAATATCTAACAGTATAAAGACCAAAAGCTCCACCTATAAACATAAGTGCTAAAGTAATAGCCCATATTGAAAAGGCAAAAGGCTGAAAGATATCTTCAGATATATGATCTTGAGCAAACTCCAGCAAACCTGCAACAGCAACACTTACAATTGCAAACAGAATTATAAGCAATAGTGCATACTGCCAAGAGACAAGTGTCGGCCGATTCTTAAGTTCTTCTTTACTTATCTGCTGGTTTGACTGCATTTTCTTCTTTCTCTTCTAAATCATCTTTAACATTTGGTGGTTCAACTTTATCATTACCGGTATCGGGGTCTGACTCTTCAATGGAAACCATACCTTCTTCCACTGCCAATATCTTTTCGTCTGTAGCTTTTTTCAGCTCCATATACTGTTTTTCAAACTCTTTTCTATCTAATTGTTCTTTTAGCAGTCTTTTGTACACAAGTTCTGATTGCTCTGGAACACCTTGATTATCCTCAATTGTCTCAGGATCTGCAATACTTAATGTCACAAAAATAATAGTCTCGTTCTGCTTCGTCGAAGTTTTTGAATGAGAGAATAAATACTTTCCTATAAATGGAATATCCCCTAAGAAAGGTATTTTAGAAACAGCATCTGATTCCTCACTGGAAGTCAACCCGCCAATAGCTACAGTCTGTCCGCTTTTCAATGTGAATAAAGTTCTGATTTCTTTCACAGAAATTATAGGCCAGCTATTGCCCTCAACCTCTTTGTTACCGGTTTTTCTGATTAAAGATGGAGTAATTTCTGCCTGTATATACTTTTCTGTTTTTACAAATGGAACAACAAGCAACTCAATACCGGTTCTCATATATCCCTGTGTAATATATTCTGTATTGATGGAAGTATCCAATTCTGCTGTAACTTTGTCTCCGGGACTATCTGTTGTGCCTCGTTCAATCGTAGTCTTAATTATGGGTTCCTGTTCCCCAACCGTAAATTTTGCATTTTTATTACCACTGGCAACAAGCATCTTAGGATTAGAAATCATACTTACACCATCTGTACGTTTCAACGCGCTTAAAACTAAATCTAGAGAATCTACGTTAAGAATAGCAGCCTGACTTTTGGTGATGTTTTCTGCAAACTGTCCAAGACTGTCAGCAACAATATCTTGTCCTGAATCAATTGAGTCAACGAGAGAGAACGGTGCCGTACCCTCATAGGTATAATTGCCATTATAATCAGCTGTCTTATCAAGCACATCAGATCTACTCCTAATATCACTCTCTGTTTTCTGATTGCTGGTTGAAATGTCAGTACTCTCTGTTTTCATATAATCGAAAGGTCCCGCAGTAAGACCTACACCAAACTCTTCCAAAGAGTCCCACTTTATACCAAGCTGTTTAGCGGCACCATCTGATAGTTCTAAGAACTTTGTTTCGATTGAAACCTGGCTGCCGGGAATATCAATGGAAGCAATAATATCTTTTATATCTCTAATATTTGCTTCAGTTGACTGTATAACCATGGCGTTTCTTGATTCAAAAATAGATATTTTTGCTCTGTCATCCTTAATCAGCAAGTTCTGTACAATTGGAAGCATATCATCCGATGTAGTATAATTAAAGAAGAGAGTTTCAACGATCAGAGGAGGTAGAGCATCGGGTTGTTTTACGGAAACAGAATATATTTCAACGTCAGGATTTTCCTGAACTAACTCATAGTTATGCATCCTCAAAATTGACTGCAGAGCATCCTTCCAGTGGACCTGTTCAAGTTCTACAGTAACCATTGCAGCCTGTAATTCCTCTGTTGTTGTTGCAATAATATTTGCCCCGGACACCCTTGTGAATAATTTAATTACTGCGGGCAGCGGCATATCCTCACATGAAAAATCAACTAACTCCTCATTCATAGTTTCTTCTACTGCCTCATCTAAACCAAAAGTAACCTCTTCAATATCTGCGTTTGTTTCTTTAATTGAAGAAACCTCTATAACCTCTTCAACATCATTTGATGTCACATTTGCAGACTGTACTCTTAAATTCATGCAACACAACAAAAAAATCACATAAAATAAAATTTTTATACCCTTAAGCATTTCTTAATCTCCTATTTTTTATTGAACAATAACTGTCATTGAAACTGTTTTACCTGTTGCATCCGTTATAGACACAGTATTTGTCCCGGTATAGTTCTTTCCGGCAGTATAAATACCGTGCTTGGATACATAACCAAGATCAGGAATTGTAACAATCCACTTTCCATAAGGTTCTGCTCCACCTGTCACATACAACTGAAAAGATTCTCCCCTTGGCAGAATCATTGTATCCGGAATAATTTGCAAATCATACGCTGTTTTACCTGTGAAATCAGTACGATCCAAAGATTGATATGGGTTGTCTGCCAAATAATCACTTCCATCATCAACGCTTTTGCCCTCACAGCCAATAAAAACAATAATAATTGCCATTCCAGCAATTCCAAGCATTATGTTTAAAATTTTTATCATTTTATTTTTCCTTTCAATATTTTCAAAATTGTATAATATTCAGTTTATTGCCTTAAATGTTCTTTTCTTATACTTAAAACCTTTTTTGGTAATTTCTGTTATCTCATATTCAAAACTATACCCATCCTTATTAACAGATACGATATCACCCTTTTCTGCCATTCCATGTCCTTTAAGAAAAACAATATATTCTCCATCACTATCTTTTGTAATAGCTGTAACATCCAGTTTAGGCCAGTTAACCTGATCATTGGAGTGGTCACTGCTTAAAGTCGGCACAACTTTTTTTGGGGGAACGTATCCGATAGGAGAAAATGGATCTCTCAATAGTTCCCAACCATACTCACTGATATCATCAACAACATTCGTCTCGACCGCAAATGAACATATTGAACAAAATATTAATGCAGTAAATAATTTAATTTTCATCTTTAGCCACCTCGATATTTGGAGTTGAATATTTCTGAAGGAGTTTATCGTTTGCCCAAATCGGCCATATTATATTAAGTGATATTTTATGGAAAACAGGCGTTGCCTCATTGGATATAATTCTCAAAGAACTAACAACAACATATGGGTTGTCATTTTCAATATACTTTAGAAACTTAATTAAAGAATGCAGTCCGCCAACCATATTAACTCTAACATTATACATTTTAAAAGCATTATTCGATTTGCGGTTAACCGGTTTGCCATATACATCAATTCCTGCCTCTAAAATATCTGCAATCTTGATATCACAATCAAGAGCCACAAGTGATATATACTCTTTAACTTGTATAAAGTAATTTCCAAGCTGATCTTTAAGAACATATTTATCTGATATATTATAAACTTCTTCATGAAATTTTTGATTTCGTTCCTTAAGAGTAGCCATTCTGTCTACTTTTACTCTTGCCTTTCTAATTTTACCGTCTAAATCTGAAATTTCAGATGCCATTTTAACCTTACTGGCTTTAATAGGTCCAAAAACTCCCACATTTAATGCATAAATCACAGCAACAAGACCAATTACAGCAAGTATTATATATTTTACTTTGTCATTATTTAAAGATATTTTTTCATCATTCATTTGGAGACCTTCTTAGTAGACTGTATTGAAATCATGAATATTTTGTCATCTAAGTCTTCGGTATTAAGATTTTCATCATACTGATCAATTTTAACTGTATCAACGAAATTTTTCAGACCCGTAGAAGTTTTCAACATATTTTTATAGTTAACAACCCTATTTTCTGAGTCATCTCCATAAATAATTCCCTTAATTAAAACCCCATACGAGCTTTGCAAAAGTTTTTGTTCATTTAAAACAAGTTTTCTTTGTATATCGAGAGTTTTCAAATATAAATCCTCCGGAGTTTCTACCATAAGATGTATAAGGATCTCGTATAGCGGTACAGCTCTTGAATTCCAATCCTTAAGCTCTTTTAATATGTCGGCACTTAAATTACTCTGGGCAGCTAATTCATCAGCAGTTTTCTCCCTGTTCTTTAATTCACTCCACTTAATTTTATTGCTTTTTAACTCCTGTTTAAGATTTAAATAATTTATAAAGTATATACCAATAACAAAAACAAAAATTATGGGTGCAACAACAGTGCTTATTCGTATAACAGACTGCAGAGATAATACAGCAAGGCTACGTTTTTCATTATCATTTAAAAGGTTAAGATTGTAACTCATATATTATTCAACCTCCAATAAACCAAGAACAACACCATATGCCGCTGCATAGCGCCACCTCTTATTATCAAAATTTCTGAATGCCCCTTCTGAAATTTCACATGAATCAAAAGGATCAAACATCTCAATTTTGGGTACAAAGAAAGTCGTGAACTCTTCCGCAAATTCAGAAATCATCTCCGAGCTTCCAGAAAGCTTTATCTTTTCTATAACTATTTTTTCTTTTCGTTCAACGAAATCAAGGCATAAATTTACCTGATGAGCAAAAAACTTAAAAGTTTCTTTTATCTGACTTGAAACATCAAAAGCATTCTCACATATAATTCCATTTACAGTATTTTTATTTATCCCCATCAGCTTTGCAATCTCTTCCGTAAAAAGATCCATGCCTGTTCTGAAAACTCTTAAAAAAATTAATTTATTACCATTAAATACAAACAGTGCTGTATTGCTAGGCTCAAAATTAAGAATTGCCACAAATTCTGAAGATCTGTTTTTATTTACACAAGTTGAATATGCATTAATTAATCCTAAGTGTGATATACCAATAGAACGTGCAGCCGGAATATGTTGAGAAAAATATTCATTTACAGTATGTAAATCCTCAACAGGTAATGCAACTTCAATAAAGCTGGATTCAGTCTTCTCCGCTGAAGGAACTATTGTGTATCCTAAACGATAGGTTTCAGCTTCTTCAAGACCTAAGTCAGCTGCAATCTGTTTTTCATTTCTGGAGTCAACAACGCGAGGAAAATTGAGCAATTTGATTAAAGCATTTTCAGATGAATAAGCCACAGAAGCATATTTTGCTTTGAAATAGTTAGGAATACTGCTGGTAATAGAAGAATCTCCCTTATTTTTTAAGAGTGCATCATGATCAAATATTTCTGCATCAGAGATCGAAACAACACCTGCTATTTTTTTTAATCTTAAAAGAGCAATAGAATCGGTTGTCAGATAGACCCCTAATGCATCATTTAAAACTTGCTTCTTGGATAAAAACTTTATTTTCTTAAAATCAAAACTGCTCATATCAAATCTTCTCTGAAATATTAAATTTTCACATACCCCTGTTTTTTCGGTTGAACACCCTTTTTGACGGGGTCACGGATCCCGACCCTACAGTTGCGTATGCTGCAATCAAACCTAAACGGTTGATTGCAAATGGTTTCTGTATGGTCGGGGGTGCTTCACCCCGCCTTTAAAATATAATTTTCAACTTTATCACCCCAGCTACTAAAGTATAAAAAATATTTAACAAACTTACATTTCTCTTTTCTTTTAGTAGCTGGGCAAAAAAAACAAAAAGTCAATCGCTAATTCTATTGATCCAAACAGATGTTTATTCTCTCAACCAGAAATCTAAGGTCACATACCTTAATTATGTTTTTTTTTACGCGACATCGATGAATATGAGTATAATAGCATAAAGCCCCCAAGGAGCAAAACTAATAACGAAATAATTATATTAAATTTAGCAACTTCACCGCCGGTAGCATCCAATTTTGTTTTCTTTTTAATCCCTTCAACATCGCTTACAGCAATATTAGATTTTGCAAAACTTTTCATTTCCTGTCTGATACGTTCGTTTTTTGCCTCTCTTCTAGCGTCCTGTATCGCCTTAATTTCACTGGGTGTATACTTCTTAAACTTATTAGCTTCTCTAATCATCTTATCATATTCAATCTCTCCCTCACCGGCAGGAACCATTGAAAAAGAAAAGCTTATTGATAATATAAAAAACATGAATATTATGAATATTTTTCGCAACATAAATAATCCTTAGCTAATTTTGATACCAATACAAAGTTTTTGGAGGGGCAAGACCTAAAGGCAGATACAAATCTGTATCCATTGCATCCTTACTGTGACTTCCCATACGTATATCCCAATTAATCATTGGTGAACCTGTAAAATTAATTGCTTCATTTCTGGCAACAATTCCACCATTAAATTCCATAGCTCCAACATACCCGACAATCAAATGGTTATTATAAAGAACGGCATCAACCTGACCTAAAAGAGTACTTTGAGCATAAGCGGCAAAACGAGTTCTGTTAATTGAAGACTGATAATATCTTCTATAATATGTACTCCCTGTACTCTCATTATAAAGATAACGTCCGCCGTCATACTGCCTGTAGTCTCCGTTAAATCTGTAACCATTACTACTATTATTATCAGAGTCATATCCATTAACAGCATCGCTTTCATCTGTCTCATATGGCTGACAAAAAGAACCGTTGGGATAAATATAATATTTTATATTATTATACCATGTGCTTGATGTATAATCTCCTAAAACTGTATTACCTTTTGATGCCAATGCAAGAAAGTCGGCATTTCTATTGACTGCAGCTGTACCTTCAGGATCTGTATCAGGTTTATCCCATACAGGAGGATTAACAGCAATGATATCCCCCGCAATATGTGTATTTCGTCCCACATATATAGTACCCTGACCTGTAAAATAACCTTTTATTATCAAATCACCCTCCACAACAACAGGTCCGTTAATTTCAATCGGATTTGCCTCCGTACCAACAAGAACCAGACAACCATCATCTGCTGTTCCGGCAGCACCATCCGGACCTTCACCATCATAAACTCCACTTACTGTATCATTCTTTTTAGTATCAAGAGTGTAACCACTTCCGGTAAAAGTTGTTTGAGGAAAAGTTAATGTTCCACCTTCTTCATTTGCAATATATTTATACTCTTCAAGATCGCCAAGATACGGCATGTCCACCTTTTCATGGTAATCGTAAAGCACAGGACTGCCATTATATCCCATATCCCAGTATGTGGCATCCTTCCAGTTGGCAGGAATGGCTGTTGGCGAACCGGGTCTTGTACATTTCCCAGTCGCATCATTTTGTGTTAAATTTAAATACGTCTCTAAATCACAATAATCATATGTACCGTCAATATACCCCACTGCTCCAATGTCAGGATTAACAGCAGCATAAGCATCCCCATATATATCCGGACCATATCTGAACGAGAAGTTGCCGTTTGCCCTTACGTCGCCTGTCACTGTAATTGAGCTTCCCCAAAACCAACCAAAATTATTTACAAAATATGCATAATCAAATACTTTTGAACGACTGAGCTCATAACGAACAATTTCTGTTAATTCAAACTGGGCATCACCAACATATCCAATTGCTGTTATCTTGATATCGCAAGGTCCCCTAACTGGTGTCGTATTCTGAACAACCCCCTCAATAACCACATCAGCAGTCCCATACAAAACATCTCTGTCTGCCATTGTATTATATACATAACCTGTTTTACCTAAAGAAGTAGAAGGTGTTGTTGTTGTGCTGCCGAACCAGTCAAATTTATATGCGGATCTGGCAAGTGGCGCTGTTACGTAATATTCATTAAATTTTTCATAAATTTCTTGTTTGGTTATCTCAATAGCAGATTGTGCGGTCAGAAAAGACTGATCAACATCCTTCCATTTTCTAAATGAAAATGTAGAAGAAATTGCCAGACTGATAAAGCTGGCGCTAATTATGCTTATCACTCCTATAACAAGCATCACCACAGAAAGGACAATTCCATTCCTGGATTTAAAAAATTTTTTAATATTATGGTTCATTGTTCACAATTGTTGTTTTTATTGTATAGAAAGGATAATACTTTTTGCCGGCTATATTCACTTCAAGCTCAAAAGTACTCCTTAAGTATCGAGGTCTTCTAGTTATATCATTTCTGGGTACAAGTTCATGATCCATAGCTTTAATAACAATAGGCTTGTTAAAAACACTTACAAATTTATTATTCTTTTTTGCATTTTTGGCGAAAACCTGAGTCAGTTCATCTATATGTCTGGTAATTGTTACGGTTTTCACATCGGCACTAACAGGATCATAACTACTTGTCATATCAAGATAATCATATTCCATTGTATGAACATGATCGGCAGTAGGCTCATGTTCTGATGACTTTCCCGGCATATGCTGAATCCAAAAAGAATCCCACATGGAAACCCTCAAACCATTACGACCTTCAACAGATCTTACAAGTTTCTCTCTTAAAATTCGTCCATAAAGTGTCAGATAGTAATCCCTGACCATTGCTTCCGCACCATTAAAAGCCTGAATCATAAGATATAGAGCCGCACTGGAAATCAGCAGACCTATAGATAAAGAAATCATTAACTCTGAAACTGTAAATCCCTTTTTGGATTTTAAACCTTTGAACTCTATTTTTCTGAAAATTGAAATCATCATAACCCCCTATTACTATAACAACGGACAATCTTAAATGTCTCTTGAGAAGATAGACCACTAAAACCTGCACCAAGATTCTCCCAGTCCACCTGAACTGTTATGGTATAGGTATTACCATTATCATAAACTGCAGTAGCTATAGTTCCGTTATAGTCGGACAATAGCGTTCCAGGATATACGTTTTGAACGTTGGGGTTTGCCTCGTAGGACTTCATCTCCTCCCAACGCATATTAAAAACATTCCATAACTCATCAAAGGCAATTTGAGAAGCCTCCTGATGACATCTGTTCTGAAAAATAATTATTCGTCCCCAGGAAAGAGTAGAAAAAATCGCTCCCGCTGTGATAGCTAGTATTGCAGAGGCAACTATTGCCTCAACTAATGTAAAACCATTTTTATTATTTTTCATTTTTAGTATTCCAAAAAAACCCGATGTACAAATTACACCGGGTTTTGATAATTCATAAATATCGATTATGAATCAGGCTGTGTATGACCTTCTACACTACATACCGGATTTGAGGCAACTTGGTTATATGTATAAGTTCCGCCTGAAGGACATGTTGGTAAGCCACCCTTAATGTAGGCATTAACAAGTGGTTGGTTAGTACCACCATCACATTCTGTAGTATCAACCCAACCATGTTCAACAGCTGCCTGCTGTTTTGCACCATCAATCATACGCAAGTTGTTGATACATCTGTTTTCCTGTGCCAAGTTTCTATTCTTCACAAATGATGGAATAGCTATAGCAGCTAATAGACCAATAATTGCAACTACGATCATAATTTCCACTAATGTGAAACCTTTGTTATTATTTTTTTTCATCGCTTTCTCCTTTCGGCTGAGGGCAGCGAGCGCCCTAGTTATTAAATCAACTAATTTTCATTAGCTTGTAATAATTTATAAGCAATAGGCGTGCCAACTTATACATCTCTTTTAATCAAAAATGATTAAATACTTTATAATAAGCAACTTATAAAATAAAAATAATTTCATAAATATCATTAATGAGAAAAATCAATCTTAAAAACCCCTCATTATCACTATTGAGAATTTCAAAAATGAGAATTTTCATTTATGAGAAAAACCATTTTCCGCAAATTCTCAATAAAGACAAAGCACTTGTCTGTAAGTAATTACAGACCTCAATAAAGTAAAAACACGCAAAAAAATGGTAATTTTTCTGTTCTATGTTATTTTAGCTTGAAACTTCGCCGATGGAAACATCGGCGCTCCAGAAATTATTTTCCCCATCATACCCCAAGTGCTCCTCCCCTGTCAACAAGGTAACGCAACGATCTTCGTTGCCGGTGTCTGAACCAACGACCCCGTTAATCGCAAGTGCTCCTCCCCTGTCTAAGGGAGGTGAACCACGCTGTTATTTGCTTTTATACAAAAATCAAATAACGTCGTGTAGGGAGAAGTCCTTCCCTAGGATGACTAAAGACCAGATGACTAAGGACCAAAATGGTTTAGTAATGAACGTTTTATTAAATTTCTTAGATCTATTCTTGATTCAATCCTTCTTAAAATAATTTTGCTGCAAATAATCTTTTTCTCTGTATCCTCTGTATCTCAAGCGTAGCGGGTGGTTAAAAAATTATTCTTTCGCTCCATTGGAGCTATATAAGCTATTCTAACATTAATTGTTATTTAATTTATTCTGTGCAAAAAAAAACCGTCAACTTTAAGTTGACGGTTTTCATAAAGACTAGATTTAAGGAGTGGTTGTATCATCAGTTGTTATTGCATCAGCAAACTCGGGCACGTATAGGCTGCCTGCAGTACCGTATACATCACCTTGTACAGTTGGTTCAATCCATACAGCTTGTATAGTTCTATCAAATAGAACGCCTGGCTCATCGGAACTGTAAAGACCTGTTAAAGTTCCCACAATCTCTATATCGTCATTGTATGCTGTAAACTGTGCCATAACCTGCGAGCTGTAATCATCTTCAGATGTAGGCTGCGAAGTTCCACCTGAACCATTAGCAACACCAATAGTCCCATCAAATCTTCTTCCCAAACTATCATAAATAGTCAACTTATTTCCAACTTGTGAAATAGTCAAAGTAACAACAGGAGTTCCTGTATTGCCCGGTTCAAAAGGTTGATTAATTGTGTATGTATAGCTTGCAGTTACATCACCTGAAATTGCAATACCGCCGAGGTTAATTGACCAGGCACCGGTTCCATATGAAATTGTTCCTGTTTTACCATCCGAAGTTGATAAAAGTCCTTCACCATCATCAACAAAAACATAATCACCTGCAAAAATAGTTACAGAACCCGGAGTCACCTGACCATGCTGGAAGTTACCGCTAAATGCAGATGTTCCGCCATACTGATAGGATGCTAAGGCAACACCACCATCAGGGAACGTTGTTCCGCCAGAGGTCATTTCAACAGTCAGAGTAACAACACCTGTTGCATAATCAATTGATGAACCGGAATTGATATTGAATGATCCGGATGTTTTAACAAATCCACCTGATCCATTGTCGGAAACAGAGGCAACAGAGGCAAGGTCAATATCTACAGTACCTTCAATTACATTATCATTCAACTTACCAGTAAGCTGCCAATCCGCAGGAGGTATACCACCACCGGAATTATATGCAGGAGCAAGAGTAATCTGACCAGCGATTGAACCTGATGCGGATGATATTATTTCTCCGTTCACAATACCTTCAGTTGTAGGATCTTCGTATGTAAATCCGGTAACTATTGGACCGTCGTTGACACCTCGAAATGTACCGGAGAAATCAAACCAGTCATAGCCGTTCATTGTCCATGTCTCTTCAGATGAAGGAGTGCTCCATTCACAACCTGCCATAACAATTAGGGCTAAAGCAGCCAAACTTGAAATTATTTTCTTTGTCGTTGTCATATTTTGCCTTTCGAATATATTTAACTTAAAAATAGTTTTAACAATTTAACTTAACAACTATACTGTTTTTATTTAAAAAAAACAACCAAAAAATAATAATAATTAATATTTTCCCTGTTTTTCTGGTTATCGTTAAGCTTCAGGCTGTCTAGAGCCTTGGTTGTTTTAGCGATGAAGCAACAAAAAGTGTTTATCTTTTTTTTAGGGTCTATTAACGTCCCTAAGGTCTTTAAGGTCGTAAAAGATAAACTTAGATTCAGCATTTTGGGCGTATACGGGCGACATAATTTAGCTTGGCTGTAGCAATGGCTACAAGAAGTTGCAACGAAGATCGTCGCGTTACCCCAAGAAAGGGAACACTGCCAGCTAGGATCGTTGAGTTATCCCGCTTTGCGGGTCTAGCAAGAGCTAGCCGCAAGTCCGAGCCGAAGCGACTCGGCTACAATGTTCCAATCAAATATTATTTGCAAGATTGCCGCCTGCAGCCGCGTCCCGTGGGCGCGGAGTGTTTTATCTTGCCCCAACGCAGTTGATTTAACTTGCCCCAACGCAGTTGGTGCCCTCACGCAGTCCGAGCCGAAGCGACTCGGCTACAATGTTCCAATCAAATATTATTTGCAAGATTGCCGCCTGCAGCCGCGTCCCGTGGGCGCGGTGAGTCTTATCCTGTCCTCACGCAGTTGGTGCCCTCACGCAGTTGTCTTGTCTTGCCCCGACGCAGTCCGGTGCCATTCTTTTTCTCGGTGTCCTCTGTGTCTCTAGCGTAGCGGGTGGTTAAAAATCTTCTCTTTTTTTCTTCCTTCCTCATTGGCTGTTGGATATTCCTCTTTCCTTATCTTCTTGCCCCAACGCAGTTGGTGCCCTCACGCAGTGAGTTTTATCTTGCCCTCACGCAGTGAGAAAAGAGCATAAGAAAAATCTTATGCTCTTTTCTAAATAGAGGTTACTCTCTACTTACAAGGTTACCATGTAACTTTGAATCTGAAGAACAGAGGTTCATTATTTTCAACAGCACTGACATTCGGAATTGATCCTGTATATAAGAACATATCTCTGCTTTCATCATATTGTGATGCTTCACCGGTTTCAACATCAATCCAGTTGTTCATATCAGAACTATATTGTAAAGTATAATGAACCGTTGAATTACCGGCAGTAACAGATAGAGCTTTAGATCCATTATCATTACTTAGAGTAATATAGGATGTTCCACCTAAACCACCCCAGCTGATATTCAGGTTGTCATACATATCAATATCAATTCCTTTCAATGAGAAATCAATATCATCTGTAACGCACAAACCAAAATCAGACTTAAGTGCATAAGGAATATTATCCGCTCCTGCAGCATCACCATCCACAGGACTCATGTTAAGAGCACTCCAGGCATATGCTTCGAAGTCGTTAACTCCATTGTCATCAAAGTCTGTAAACCCTCTAAGTTCACCGGCACCCATAACAGTCAGTGTTCCAACATAGCTCCATTCCCAATCATCAGCAAGCATATCATTGTCAGTATCTGCAACAACAGTATATATATTTTTATCTGTCACATCACCTGTAAATGTAGATAAAACAACAGGAGCAACAACATATACATCTTTGCGATCAGTAAGATAGCCGTATGTTTCAAAATCATCTTTAAGATAATTATTATTCTGATCCAGGAATGCTCTCACATAATATACTCCATCCGGCAAGCCGGGTAGTGTATAGCTATAAGGATTCAATGGCCAATCTTCAGGAACTGGATTATTAGGGATCACTGTCACAGACAGTGGAGCCCCGGAGAACGACTTATTGTCAAATGCTTCAACAACAATGTTTCCTGTTTTCGCTTTTCCTGTATAGTAAGCTGTACCGGATATTGAGTGTGAATACAATGTATCTGCTTCATAATCAATTCTGAATGGTTCAACAGCCGACCATACACCTACATTATTGCCCGTTCTGTTACGAACTCTCCAATAATATGTTCTCTCTTCCCAGACAAATCCGCTGCCGACTTCCGGCAATGTAATTTGAGAGTTTTGTGCATAGTCAACCGGTATATAATCTGATTTGGTTAGCACAATATTATTGAAATCAGCGTCTTCAGCAATCTGCAGATCATAGAATGCAGCTTCCTTATCAGCATTATCCCATACAAATGTTTGTCTGTATGTTGAGCACTTAACCATCGTGCTTGGAGATACTATAACAGGCACCTCTAATGCACTCGGATAACCAATATCAAATGTACCTGATGCATAGTTGTTTGAATATGAACCGGATTGCGTTAACAGATCAACCGACCATGTAATTGTACCTTCCGACAAAGCATTACCATAGGCTTCCATAAAATCGTTCTCCATAAAGAAGTACTTCTTTGGATCCAATTCCACAGAGAACAATTGATATGCACCCTTGGCAACATTAAGTCTGTATCCAACTGCATTCATATCAGGAGTCCATGCTAAACGCCCAAATCCCGGTGCGTAGTTCTTGAGACTGATATCAATCAATTCAGGAGTACCGCCCGTTAACATAATCGGTCCGTTATCTGCAGAACCTGCCGGTTCTGTAGCCGGATCCCAGATTCCATCATCGTTCAGATCAGCAAAGACAAAGATTGAATTTAATCCTTCTCTGGTGCCATTATATAATGAAGCAAAATTAACTTCAAACACTTCGTTTATTGTACCTGAGACAGGAAATTCACTAACACCTGAGGTTTGATATGATGCAAAAGCACCATTTACAGGCAAAGTCCAAGCTCCAGTTGTATAATTAATACTACCAACAAGATTTGTTGTTGTGCCTACAAGACCACCGCCACCATTATCCTGGTATTGAACACCATAAATATCTGTAAACAATGCAGAACCTGCATTTGGTGGTTGTGTCAGAATTCCAGACATTCCTGTAATTGGTTCAGAGTTAGGTATTCCACCAGAAGTGCCAATAACATATGGCATCATACAAACGTATGGATCCAGAGGATCTGTATAGAACAATACTTTTAAGATTGTTCCCGGACCCAACAGTGTTTCATCTCCGGCATACTTAAACCTTAGATACATATCAGGAACGGGAATATCGTTCTTATCATTTGGAGCAGATCCATATCTGAACTCAGCGTAATTAGACCAACCATCGCCATCGGCATCTTTAAATGCATCATGCAAGAATGGATTCAAACCATTGAGCATTTCCCACTCATCTTCCATCATATCATGGTCGGTAAGCATTTCACCGAATGTTCTGTAGTCATGATTCAAGTCACCGGTAATATTATTACCCCATGCATAGAAATCTGGCACATTATTTGTTGTGGAAGCATATTCCAAAGGAGAAGTACCTGCCAGATATTCATAAATATTTGCCAGGCCATCCCTATCGTAATCACCATAAGCACCATTAATACCTGTAGCATCATGAGGATCCAATCCCATTGCAATTTCCCATACATCAGGCATTCCATCACCATCTGAATCAATCATTCTTGCAGGAGTGTCGTCCCACATTTCAACAGATTCAGTGGTTCTTGCATAAAGCATAGGCAGCATATCTGCCGCAACCGGAACATTTGCCAGCAGATCAGGATGAATAATACTTTCATAACTTGGCCAATCTGATGACCCGATTGCCGGATCCTGAGTATTCTCCAAAAGAGTACCTGTTAAATACTTGTATCCATAAGGGTCGCTTGTATTTGGATAGTTAACAGGCATTCCATCAATACCGGTGACATTATTTGTAATAACAGTATCACTAGCAACCGGACGAGGATAGTGCAATGACTGATTATCAATCCAAGGAAGATAGAGATAATCATTGTATACCTTAGAACGATCAGCCATAGATCTCCAGAATGGAATTGCAGTATAGTTTGCAGGATATCCCACAAGAGCATCAAATCCATCAGGAGTAATATTATCTATCTGAGGATCAGGCAAATCATTAAATGAGAAGCAATACAGCAATCTGGTTGCTTCATTTGTAGCAAAAGTTGTTGCTTGAGTTCTGTTAAAAGTTGTTCTCATATTTGCCTGAATTGTATCCTGTGGTTGATAAGCACCCCAAGCTCTTGTATTATCAACCCAGCCTTTAAAGAAGTATGTATTCGGATCAGCTTCCTGATAACCATTACCAACAGTGAATGTCATTGTGCCAAGCATCTGTTCACTGGCTCCCTCATAGCTGTTGGCAGGCATAATTGAAGCCGGTACACTCTTGACAAGCACTCCATCCAGATATACATTAAGTTTCCCGACCCACTGATCTTGTGAATTGAATCCACCTTCGTATGATCCGGATATATGATACCACCTATCTGTTTCAACAGCAAAGTTGGCAACAGCTTCAAAAGTCTCCCCTGCCGGAGTATCATATAGCAGATAAGGTTTACCATCTTTTGTCAGACCAAGTTCAAAGTTTCTTCTCCAACCTAATATATTTGGATTAAACTGATCAGAGTTACTTAAGTAACCGCCTCTCTGCATAACAATCTGCTTTTTAACAGTTGGCAGCTCTTCTGCTCTTACCCATGCTTCAACAGTATATGTTCTGTAATCAGGATATGTCCAACCATACAAAAATGGAGTTTCAGCATATGCCTCACCATTCAAATATAGAACTCTATTAATATTTGGTGACATATTGTCAAGAGGATCACTAATTCCCGGACTTACAATAGTATCATTTAGTTCATCTTTATCAGAGATACCATCGTTATCTGTATCGTAACCTTCATTAACCTCATAAGAGTATGCAAAACGCGGAGCAGAATATGGTATTAAAAGATCTATAACACGATTGTCCGGATTGCCGGGAAGCGGAGGAATACTAATACCATAATCGGCAGGGTTAATACGACCACCATATGTCTCATCACCCCAATACCACTCTGAGTTCGCAAAGAACCTTCCTGTCCAATAGTACAGGTTCGCATAACTCAATTGAGCTGATACATCAGTCATCCACATTGGAGATGGATCCGTATGATGATAAGGTATTGCATCAACATAAATAGCCTCTTCGTAGGTAACCAGCCCATCCTGATCTAGATCGAAATTAGGGAAACCTGAAATCCAAGGAGTCCGATTGAAATCTCTGGCTGAATGCCAGATCACATATGGGAGAGAGAGTTCGTCAACAGGTTGATTTGCCACAACGTCCTCATATCCATAAAGAGGATTCAACCCATGGAAAACTTCCCAATAATCATTCAGACCATCAAAGTCTGAGTCAGGATTAGTCGGGTCACAAGACTGGAAGTAAGGACCAACCAGAGGAGTCACTGTTTCTGATCCCAACATAAAGCGTAAATTCACTCTGTTAACCGGCGCATCCAAGAAAAATGAAGGATCCCATTCTTTTGGCAGGCGCCCATAACCACCGGCAGATGCTTCCAAAAAGAAGTCATAAGGATCATAAGCACCAGCTCCCATATCATTTATATCAAAGCGATCATAACGCCAGCCATAATTTGCGCCGGTAAAGTATTCCTGATAGTTCAAAAGTCCATCGTTATCATAGTCCAGATAAGCATCATGTAAAGTACCATTCATACCACCGGCCCAAGAGTTTGTATCACCGCCGCCTGCAAAGAAAGCTTCCCATGCATCAGGTATTCTATCACCATCAGTATCCACAGATGTCGGACATAATCCACCGCCATTTGCTGCGGCAGCAAAATTAAAGTAACTCCGTTCATCAGCATCAGTAACCTGATCCCAATCAGTATCATAGTCATGAGGATCGGTTGGAAGAGTTTTGTTATACCATCCGTCAACACGATAAAGAGCAGCCTCTTCATTTGTTGATGTTGCATAACTGTGAAATTCCTCAAAATTGGATAGACCATCACCATTTGGAGGTGCCCACGGGTAAGCATTAAGAGTATCCCAGTCTTGTCCGGCATCGTCGGCATTAATAGGATCCATACCGACATATAGTTCCCAGCCATCCCATACGCCGTCACCGTCGGCATCAATTGAAATTGGACATGTACCGCCATCATTTGGATCATTTGGTCTGATTGCAGGCAGATAGCTGCTGCCAAGCAGTTCCTGCAAGTTATTGTACTGTGCGGTATGAGGTCCCGGTTGACTCCAAGGGGGCATATAACCATAACCGGTTCTTGGATGAAAACCATTTGCATCATAAATTTCTTTATGTTTAAGAACGACATTATCACCATCATATTCAACGGCAAACCAATCACCATCAGGGTTGGCATCAGCATCATTTATTGCACCAAAAGTTGAAACAAACCATGGATCATATCCATATGCAATTTCCCAACCGTCAGGTAGACCATCACCATCAGCATCCCAATAGAAAGGATGAGATGAACGTCTTTGAGTACTGCTTCCACCGATAATTTGAGGTATGAAGTAGTTGCCTATAGTCTGCCCGCCATCTTGCCATACATTATATTCCAGAAAATCAGTAAACCATGCAACAGCTCTACCTGTTTCTATATAATAAACCAAGTCATAATCAGGACGACCAAACTCGTCATCCTGAATGTGAATCTCAGCAGGATTAAAACGCCTGTCAACAATTCTATCCGACACATCAAACTGTGCATATCCAGAGAAATTGCCAGCTCCATTGTTTAAGAACTCAGCCAAACTATCAGTCAAACTCTCAACAACAATTAAATCCAGATAAACCTGTGTTGTGTCTTCAGGTGGGATCCGTAATTCTGCAAGAATCAGAGACATTGGTCCTGCGGATGTTGCCAAAGTACCTGCATTTCCAAATTTGCCTAAACCATTTCCTGAATGTAGTAATACAGAGTCAAGATTATAGGCGACAACAGCTAAATCAATGGTTCCTGTAACTGAAGGATCGGTGTTGCCGTATGTTGTAAAATCACCGGCAACTATATCAACAAGTCCTGCATCATCTTGAACAAAGAAACTATCAGACATATTAAATACACCGGAGCCATCAAAGTTCAGATAAACTCGAACATAACTGTCTCCGGAACATGCAACAGCAATATCATTATATCCATTGGCATTAAAGTCCGCAACATCGCATGCTCCGGGAAGTGAAGATGCCGGTGTATCAATGGTTGTTGCTGATGTAAAAACACCACTTCCGTCATTTGCATATATTTCAATTGTATCATCAGCAAGAGTAACCACCAGATCGTTAACAGTTGATTCTGTATCGGTATAGATTGGCGCAAGTTTAATATCACCGGGAACATCACTTAACGCCAATGAGCTTACATTTGAAAAATCACCAGCTCCATCGTTAAGAGCAACATGCAAACCATTGTTTGCATCAGCAAAAACAAGATCCGGACCATTTAATTCGTCAAGATCGGCAGATTCAACTGCAACGAAAGACGTTCCAAGAAGATAAGTTGTTATAACAGGGAAGAGGTCATTAATGTCTCCTGTACCAAACAGCACACTGTATGAACCATCAGCATTTGCTGTAACAACATCAATGAATCCATCATCATTGAAATCGTCTGCAACAAGGCTCGCAGGATTAACTCCCGCCCCCAACTGATATGTTACTGGTGTCGCAAAACCGGCATTTCCATCACCAATCAGAACAGAAACCAATTCCTGTTCATAACAGACAATAATTAAGTCTTGAATTCCATCTCCATCAACATCCGCATTGACAGTTGCCAAAGGCAAGGCAGATACACCAAATCTATCAGGAACGACATGATTCATAGGATCTCTTGCACTTTCACCGCCGTGACCACCCTGCCACTGATCCCATGAGTACTCAAACCCATCATCAAATCCATCACCGAAGACACCTCCGCCGGCGACTTCAGAATCTGTAGTGTCAGACCATGATGTATCGTAATGATCCTCAGGATTTACCTGAGCCTGAAGAATAGGCATAGAGCTCAAAGACGGGTCGTTTACAATAACAAGATTGTATGGAGGAATATTATCAGGTCCGACATACTCTTCAATATTTAAAAGCCCCCTGGTTAAGTCTTCATATCCATCCCTTGTGTTCCAATGATAGTCCTCATCAGGATTACCGTTAGGTCCGTTATTGCCCTCAATAGAAACAACAGCCAAAGCATTTCGGGACTGTCCTACAGGAGTTCCGGACCCCGGAATCAAAATATGATTATATTCATATCCGTCAATCATTCCGTCACCATCACTATCGGCATTAATCGGACTTATGTCCGTTGGAACTGTTCCTGCCTCAAGCAGAACTTCACTGATGAGATATTCCTGAAGATTACTTAAACCATCATTATCAGGATCTTCACTTGCATCTCTCGGATCTTCCGGATTTAAACCATATTTTGATTCCCAAATATCAGGCATTCCATCAAGGTCTGAATCCAAGTCAGCACTTGCAAAACGAGCATTAATGTCAGCTGCACCGGTAACAATAAAAGTGTTTGTCGGGCTTAAAGGGTCAATTCCGAAAGGATCTGAGTCCCACTGCAGGAAAACTTCTCCTTCGGTCAGAGAAGCAGCTGATATTGTAACCGTATCACCTTCTCTAAACCAAGGAGGTTGAGTATATGAGCGACGGGGAGAATATGAAAAGTAACTTACATCATAACCATTCGTGTCTGAAGTTCCGGCAACTCCCAACCTGATTCTATATTCTCTGACCCAATCAAGAGTTATTGTTGTGTCTGCAGTAATAGCAAAAGGAGATATTGCACTGATTTCTGTGTCTGCAATAGTTGCAGGAGTAACATCACCACCTGTTGATGTATAACCCAGACAGTGTTCTCTGACTCTGCCGCTACTTGACAAAACAGTAGCATCAACATCAATGTCAATCAATGTATTATATGTGTGAAATCTTTTTGTATCTCCAACATATGAATAGCCTGGAACATGTGAACTATTTTCATCTTCAGATATTATATCTAAAGATAATTCCGGATATGGTTCAAAAACAGCTGTAACTTCTTCGGGTTTAGCAATGTCAAACGAAACCGTTTCATTTGTCGAGCCGTCAACAGATCCTCCGGGATTATCCCAGCGAACAAAATTATAACCGGTTCCAGGCTCAGCATCAAGAGCAATTCTTTCTCCATCATTATACCATGTTCTACCGGCTGGAGAAATATCAACTCGACTGTCAGGTCCTCCATTAGCAACGTTAACACTTAACTGATACTGTGTATTCCAGTTCCATGTAATTGAGGAAGGATTATTTATTGTTGTAGTTGTATTTGTATTAGGACTGGTTGGCAGGAAGTCTCCCGTTCCTGTAAACCCTGTACAGTTATATCTGACGCCTGTATTGCCGGGATAAGGAGAACGAACTCCCGCATACAAATCAGTTCCCAAGGGAATTGCATTAGTACCATGAGTTGGTACGGGATCACCAATCGGAATTCCTGTTGAACTCTGCGATGTAACTGTTACATTGACAGGCGTAGTCGTAAAAACAGCCATGACAACAAGAGGTGAGGTTGCAGGATTGATAACACTTACCTGAACTGTACTATTGTAGATATCATTAGGCGTAAAAGCAATATCTGTGTTCAATACACCTGGAAGAACAACTTCCCAATGGGAAAAAACAGCTCCTGTATCAGGAACAGCTTTTATAGTTGTTGCAGAAGGTGTATACTGCGCTGCAACAGATATTGAAGAAATTGGTGTATCAGGCACTGATGCATCTTCAACATGTCCATTCGCTGTTGATAAAACACCAACAGTATACGGCTGAGCCTGAAGAGCTACAGCTGTTACACCCAGAAGCATAGCACAAGCAAAAAACTTATTCTTAATCATATTTTTATAGTTCTGATAGTTCATTATATAATCCTTATTTTATTTATCAACTTTTAATTTTTTTAATTCAATAATAACATCTTTCTGCTTTGTGCAGATTTCCCCAAATTGTTCCGTTAAATTTTTGTTTTCAGCTTGTAATTCAGCCACATCCGGATATTTTTTTTCAATAACCTTATCTATTTTATCTTGAAGAGCCTTAATCTGCTTTTGGATCTGGAGAATTTCTTTATCTTGTCTAAGAATATCACCTTTTTGCTTATACAACTGGGAGTTTACTTCTTTAAGCTGTGAGCTGACTTTTCCTCTCTGAACAGACAATTCCATCTTTTGATCCATCAGTTTCTGTTCTTCAGAAGACACTTTTTCTTTATCAGCATTATCTTGAGCTATCAGACCGATAGCGGCAAGCATTAAAATTGCAGTTGTAATATTTCTCAGTTTCATTATATTTTCCTTTGACTTTTTAAGGTACAGTCAAAAAGTTTCCACTCTTAACAGCCCTATTTTGTTTTAAATCAATGGGATACAGACTATTTTGTCTTGTCCCCTCTGTTTTTTTATCACCCCTCAGTCTCGCTACGCCCGACAGCTCCCCTTAGCAAGGGGAGCAGTGTAGTGCATTCTTATATCT
>CAYTUX010000006.1:0-37015 GCA_964441455.1 uncultured Victivallales bacterium
AAGTTTTTTCTGGGCGAGCAAAGCAACGCTTTGTAAAACAATAACTTACAAGGAATTTTTTTTTTGAACATCATTACGGAGTCAAGAGTTCTGAAGTTATAGCAAGTTTATGCATCACGTTGATAAACTATTTATAAGTCTTTGATATATTAAAGTTTATTACATCTCAAATATGGTTACGCAAAGTTTACTGTTCCTTTATTTAATAAGTTTGTTTGCCAATGACGAAAGATAGCGCAAGCTTCCAGCTTGCAGCTTGCAGGCATTTTTACTTGCAACGAGGATCGTTGCGTTACCTATTTAGACCATAAAACTTAGAACTATAACATATTATGAATTTAGAAAATATAATTAATCAATTTCCAAATGCCGGCATATTTGTTCGGGACAAATATGGACGTGAAATCTTTGAGCGCAACTCAAGCAAGCTTTTCGCACCTGCTTCAGGGATGAAACTTTTTACAACAGCTTGTCTGATTGACTTCTTTGATGAAAATCATACATTTGACACAGAGTTGAGATGTTCCGGTGAACTGAATGATGATGGAATACTGCATGGCGATTTAATCATACGTGGAGGGTGGGATCCTTCACTTGGTTCAACCAGGTTTGACGAAAATGGTGTCACAAATCTATTTGATGAATTTCTGCAAGCCATCTATAATTTTGGAATTCAAAAAATTGATGGTAATGTGGTTTGTGACAGAGGTCAGAACTCCAAAACATTTATAAACAAAAACTGGTCTAAAGATGACATACCCAACTACTATGCGGCGGGAACGTCTGCTCTCTCTTTTCATGAAAATAGTTTTACTGCATATTTCAGCACAAAACATCCGGGCAGTTTTGCTAAAATAAACAAAATTTATCCAAGAATCCCGGTAAAGATTGAAAACAGAGTTCATGCAGGAGAGCCGGACAGCGGAGATCATGCATGGTTTAAAAACAGGCTTCGTTCAATGCAATACAAAGTTATCGGTACCATTCCCGCCTACTGCGATAACTTTCCCGTGAAAGCAGCTCTATTCAGACCGAGTCAGGTTATGACACAACTGTTTTATAAATACCTGAAAACAAAAAAGATAATTATTCCACCTATAAAAAAGCGAAAAGAGATTAACACAACCGGACTTATTGAAGAGTATTCTGAATTAATATATATCCACCATTCTCCTGCAATTGATGAACTGCTCAAAGTTATGAATCAGCATAGTATCAATCTTTATGCTGAAAACCTGGCTAGAGCAACAATTAAAGAAGAAAATAATCTGCTGCTGAAAAAATCAACTTTCTTTCAAAAGTGTTTCAGCAATATTAATCTGGAAAACTCCAATGCTGTTTTTGATGATTTCTGCGGACTGTCATCGAAAAACAGAGTCTCTCCAAACTTTATGGTCGATTTCCTCCAAGCAGTTTATAATTCAGAATTAAGGGAACGGTTTATCAGCTCGCTTCATGATTATGGCTCAAATGGAATTCGGGCAAAAACCGGGACAATGTCCGCAATAAAAACATTTTCAGGGATTTCCCTTGAAAAAGAGCTGTTTTTTTCCATAATGATAAACGATGCGGAACCACTTTCAACTTCTGCCCTGCTTGAGGAGATTGCTAAAGAATAATTGTTAATTAAGACGTAATACTTTTTGAATTTGTTCTCTATGTTGAGAGCTAACTTTGGCTTCATCAGCATAGTCTCGCCACTTGCCTACAACATCTAGAACTGTTTTAACAATATGTTTTGCCTGCCCTTGTTTTAATAAGGCTTTTTTCCCACACTCTTCAAAGTCAACCATTGAAAAATCATCTTGTTTTCCGTTTATTGTCATTTGATGTTTACTGGTCCATAAACCTGAAGGTTGATAACTATAAGTAATATCATACGCCGGAGAAAGAGACCATATACCTTTTCTATCCATAAGAAATGCAATATTTTTTACATGGTCGTCCTGATTGCGTGCAATGACATTAAAAATCATTCTACGAAAGAGCTCTTCAGTTTCTGTTGCCGGTAAGTTTAACCTGCGCATAATGTCAAAAGCCTGTTCGTAGCTATATACACCTGCTCTATTGAAGTCGAAATGTGCTATTGCAGCAAGAGACTGCATATGCAATTTATTTCCTAAAGGTCTATCAAATCTGCGAGTCATAAAATGTCGTATTCCATTTTCCTCAAATAGTCGACATTCACTCATGTTTATTCCACAACTTTTAGCCATTTTGTAATAAGCATATTCTATAGCTCCATACCCCTTTGGATCTTCTAACTCTTTGTCTTTATTATTTTTTACTCCATCAAATTTAATCAACCAATATTCAAAACCATCAGAAGCTTTAACTTGTCCACTTCGTATTTCATTTGTTTTTCTATTCCAAGCGATAACTGCTTTTGCCCTCGCTCCACCTGCCGATGTTCCAACTCTAAGAATATCCGCCATCGCTTTTGATGATTCTGCTTTGAAATTCGTCTCAAAATTACTCTGTTTAGAAAGTACTTTCCCTGCAAGTTTAACTAATTCATCAACAGAAACAGAAGAATTTTGATTTAAACCAGGTTCATTAGAGGGAATAAACTCTAAGGCTCCCATCCCTCTTGAGCCTGTATAACAAAGTCGTTCTATAGCTTTGAATGACTCAATAGAACGACCTTGACTTGCTAGCCAACTTTGTATTATAGCATTACCAAATTTATCAGGCAACGAGTCAGACAACAGCCCGGGCAAACCGTGAAAACTTTCCAAAGAAAGATTTGGGAATGAATATATTTGTGTTGATAAAGGCATCATTAAAGGTGCAATTTCAATCCCGCTGGTAATAAAATCATCATCATACTGAAATGTCGCTATTTTTTTGCCATCTTCCAACATAACAGCTCCAATGGTTGTACCCCAAAGTTTAATTTCTGCAACCATACTCATTGTTCATCACCCCACTTCCAATTTCTTTTAGAACTAATAATTTTTTGACTTTTAGTTGCTCGTTTAGGCTGTTCTTTTTTATTCTTAAGTACTTCCATAGGCGATATAATGCTTTCAGGAATTAGTTCATTTAGATTGTCAGATAAATTTAGCACTCGAAGAATGCGAACTAATGTTGTTAGCTTAATATCAAAACCAGCTTCAATTCTTTCAATAGTGCGTTTTCCAACTCCTGCTTGTTTGGCTGCATTCAACTGAGTAATACCTTGCTCAAGTCTTTTTTGTGCTATTCTCAGACCCAACTCTTTTACTACTGTTTCCGGTGTTATTTCTCTATCTATTTTCATAATTTATAATCCCTTAACTTAAATATATCGCAATATATTACGAATAAAAGAAAAAGTCAACCATTATTTCGTAATATATTACGAATTTTTTTGTACCATGCGTATTTTATAATGCCGAACCGCTTGGTGCAATTTGTATTTCGGCAAGTAGTAAGAAACTGCTTGGATATGGCAATAGCTAATTGCTAATTGCCAAGGAAGATTAGGAAGAAGGAAAGAGGAATATCCAATATCCAATGAGGAAGGAAGGGTTACCCCTCCGTCACGCCGTATTTGCTTTTTTTTAAAAGCAAATAACAGCGTGACACCTCCCCTAAACAGGGCAGGAGCACTTTTGATCTGGAAGGATGTTTTACCGGAAGAAAGGAGGGAAGGAACATCCAACAACCAATCACCGCTTTGCGGAACTGGTAAGCCAGCTGTATATTTTCTTCATTTCATGATAATGAGGACATTCGTTACACTGTTCGAGCCTATTTCCATCATACTCGGCTACAGGATGAAACTCCAATCAACCGTTAATTTGCAAGATTTCAGCTAGCTTTGCTAATCCCGCCAAGCGGGATGTTGGAATGCGTTCAAAAACAAGGACTTTTTTCACGATTTTTTCTTTTGAGTTAGGGCTTTTTTACTATCAACTATTTACTAATTGACTTTTAAAGGTATTGTTAATAGACTTCAACCAAATGTTTTCAATAAATCGGAGAAGTTCATGGCAACAGGAATTGCTTTTATAATTTTATTTGGTCTTTTGACCGATTGGCTAATGAGGAAATTTAAGTTACCGGGATTAATTGGTCTATTAATTATTGGTGTAGTTGTTGGACCCTACTGTCTGAACATATTCAGTCCGGAGATGAAAGCTGTTGCCAGTGACCTGAGATTGATAGCACTAATTATTATTCTCTTGAGAGCCGGCTTAGAAGTAAGTAAAACGACACTTGCCAAAGTTGGATCTAGAGCTCTGCTGATGTCTTTTATTCCATGCTTGTGCGAAGTTGCCTTAATTACATATTTCGGACCAAAACTTTTAGATCTTACCACACTGGAATCAGCAATACTGGGCAGTATTCTGGCTGCAGTATCTCCGGCAGTTGTTGTTCCTTTCATGATTCAGTTTATTAAAGAGGGCAGAGGTAAAAAGCATGG
The DNA here is from genome assembly GCA_964441455.1 of uncultured Victivallales bacterium. Lineage (GTDB taxonomy): Bacteria > Verrucomicrobiota > Kiritimatiellia > JAQICX01 > JAQICX01 > JAQICX01. The sequence goes on from CAYTUX010000006.1 coordinate 4,412, forward strand.
AGCACCAACATTAATTCTTGCGGCAGCATCATGCGACGACGCAGTTGCCATTGTACTATGTACATCATTTCTTGGAATTTATACCGGAAGCAACCTAAGCACCATTCAACAGATAATTTCTCTGCCGATCACAATTATACTTGGACTTATTATTGGTGCAGCGATCGGCTTGATTCTATGTAAATTTTTTGATAAATTTAATACACGAGCGACCAAGAAAGTTTTAATTGTTATATCGACAGCAATCTTTCTTGTAGAATTACAGAAAAACATAAATGGCATTATAAATTTTTCCGCACTACTTGCAACAATGGCAATTGGATTCATTATTCTGGAAAAAAGAGAGTATATTGCTCACCAGTTATCTTTAAAACTTTCTAAAATATGGATATTTGCACAACTTGTACTTTTTATTTTAGTTGGCTCGGAGGTAAATATAGATGTTGCATTGGATGCCGGTGTTTCAGGAACGATACTAATTTTCTTAGGACTGACAGGACGCTGTATTGGTGTTCAGCTCTGTTTGATCAGAAGTATCTTTACAATTAAAGAGAGAATCTTTATTACAATATCCTATCTGCCAAAAGCTACAGTTCAGGCAGCGATGGGAGCGGTTCCGCTAATTGCAATGACAGCAGCAGGTATGCCTGTCGCTCCCGGAGAAGTTATTTTGGCAATTGCTGTTTTAAGCATTTTAATTACTGCCCCGCTTGGTGCAATCGGTATTTCTGCAAGCAGCAAGAAACTGCTTGGATATGGCAATAGCTAATTGCCAAGGAAGATTAGGAAGAAGGAAAGAGAAATATCCAATATCCAATGAGGAAGGAAGGGTTACCCCTCCGTCACGCCGTTATTTGCTTTTTTTTTAAAAGCAAATAACAGCGTGACACCTCCCCTAAACAGGGCAGGAACACTTTTGATCTGGAGGGGTGTTTTACCGGAAGAAAGGAGGGAAGGAACAACCAACACACTAGCTTTGCTAGTCCCGTTTTGCGGGATTCAAATTCCAAGGAGCAATGAAAGACACTACCGTGAGTAGGAAGAATTTTGTTTTTATTTATTCCGAGGGCGATGCCCTGGGCTATTATAATCTGGGCTTTCAGCTCTTTCGGACGCCGGGGATGGTGTCCCTCCCGAGGACGACCAAAGACCAAATGACTAAGGACTAAAATGGTTTAGTAATGAGCGTTTTATTAAATTTCTTAGGACTGTTCTTGATTCAATCCTTCTTTAAAAATTCCCGCATGCGAGACTGTAAATCATTCTTTCTTAATCTTTCTTCTATGCGGGCGATGTGGCACCCCGCCGAAAAGGGCATCCAACCTAAAAAAAACAAGAATTCATCTCATATTAATTTGATTGCATAATGTAAGGGATTATATTAATATTTAAATGAATTTAAATTATTAATAAAGGACATAATCATGAATACAAAAAACAAAAAAGGTTTTTCGCTGATTGAGATTTTAATTGTTATAACAATTATCGGCATCCTAATGGCAATCATCGTGCCAACCTACAAAGGTATTGCAAGCAGAGGACGTGCTGTAAAATGCCAGGCAAATCTCAAAAATCTATATACGGCAACAATGCTATACGCTAAATCCAGCTCACATTTTCCACATGCTTTTAGTTGCGTGTGGGAGGGAGATGATGGCACTCTAAACTACCGAAAGGGATGGATACATTGGTCAACTGACAAAAGTTGGGAAGAAGTATATAATAATTTATCATTAGGCGTTACACACTGGAAGGGTGATGAAGGATATTTTAGTGTTACAAACGGCACCATCTGGAGCAATACCGGGAAATCTATCGAAAGTTACTCATGTCCTGAATTTAAAGTTAAACTAGATCGAACCACATCAGTTGACCCAGATGAAATCAAGCGAAGCTATGTATATAACAGATATCTTGATGGGAGAAATGCTTTTAGAGTAAAAAGAATGTCTTCTACACTCATGTTTGGAGAAGGAGCTGTGGATGTTCTGATGGCATCCGGCGGAGATCAGACTGGAGAAGGAGGTGAGAATGAAAATCAGTGGGATGGGTGCTTTATGCCGGGGGAATGGGTAGAATCTTATGAAGGCGCGGGAGACTGGCATTTTGAGCCTGGAAGAAACAACGAAACATTAGGTCATTATCATAAAGATGAAACATCTTTTATTGTATTCTGTGATGGACACATTGAGAAGCTAAGAAAAACCAGTGACAGAGATGTATTATTTGATCTTTGTGAAGGAGAAATTTTAAAGCGTGCAGATTTTTAGAAGAGACAGCTTATCAGCACCTGAATTTTTAAACAGGGGCGATAAAACAAGAAGACGCATGACTCCGGAAGAAAGGACAACGGGACTACAGGACAAGAGGACTATAAAACGAGACGAAAACGATAAAAAAAGGAGGTCTTTTTTTACAGTTTATTAATGGTGCTCGGGGCGGGACTCGAACCCGCACGTCCTAGGGACACTAGCTCCTGAAGCTAGCGTGTCTGCCATTTCACCACCCGAGCAGTAAAACAATAAGGAGTTTATTTAAACTTCTCTGATAAAACAAGTTTTTTTTGTGCAATTACACTTATTTTATTATAAGGACTAAGTGAGCAAATGGGTGCAGGCTCAGCCTGCCCAATTTGGTTCTTCAGGAAGCAATTTTTCAAAATCAGCAATTAGAGCATCTTCATACTCACCTGCATACTCACCTGCCAGAAACTTGTCATACGCCTCTTCGTAAAAAACTTTCCATGATTCATCTTCCTTGCCTGGATTTACAGGGAAAAAGAGAGCATTATTATTCTTAGCAGCTTTTCTGTCACCCGGGGCATCGCCAATCATAAGAACCTTATTTGGTCCATATTTACCCTTTGTAGCCATTTTCAGATGTTCAGTTTTAGTTCCTAATTCCTGACCGGCAATAATTTCAACATAATGAAAAATATTAGCAAGTTTCCATTCGCGCACAAGAGCCTCTTCCGGAGTCTGCGACACAACAAGATCATCAGAGCTATCCTGCATTTTAATCAAACTTTTCAGAGCCCAAGGAAAAGGTTCTACACCTACAACAGTTTTTTCAACCTTATCATTTACATCATAACTCCACTGCAGCAGTGATTTCAATTCCGGATCATTAGTTCTTTCAACTTCATCTTTAAGAGTTGCATTACCAAGCGGAAGCCCCGAGTTAACATACTCGCGAGTTTCGGGCAGCATCGGCACTTCAACACCCGATTCCACAACCTCCTTACGATCACGAATCAGATCAAAAGTTTTAATGAGGGCAATAAAACGATTCTGTCCTCTGTAAGCAGAGTATAGATTAACAAATTCAGCAGACTCTCGGACATATTTTTCAATTGGTTCAAGATTCCAGTGGGAAACAATCAGCCCGTGAAAACACTGCTTCTGCTTAATTTCCATTGTGTCAAACACACAACCATCAGAATCTATTCCGACAAATGTTGAAAATTTCGGTTTAAAATTAATAAGATCTTCTTTTGTAAACGTACCTTTTGTTGCCATTATTTGTTCCTTTTTTATTTTTATAAAATTCTATTCGCCATTCAGCCATGTCAATTCACGGATGAAACATGCGTGATTACCATTTTCATCAGGTACAGGGTCTCGCCATACAATTGCCATACAAATCTGCTTACTTGCATAATAGTGACCCATTGAGAAAATTGCAAAAAGGTTCTGATCCGATCTAAGAGCCGGATATCCTGAAATATAAAAAGCCTCTTTTTCAAACTCTGTTGCCTTTGTTTCGTCCAAGCCCAGAGCTGTAAATATTGCCGTCTGTGCCGCACTCTCAAATAAATTTGTCGGAGAGATGCCACCATCTGCAGTAAGAGTCTGAATTTTATCAACCAGACTATCCAATTGAGCAGTAGTAAGAGGAGGAGTGACACTACGATCTGGTAGCATAGGCATATCTTTTAGAGCAGCTCTTAAGACTTCTTCATATTCAGTATTAATATTGGCACATCCACTAGTTATATTAGTATTACTAGCAAGTATAAAATTTTCATATATAAGGTGCCTAGAAACATTATTCGTTCTATCCAACAGCCTTACCGTTTCCCATGGTCTACCGGTAAATATATACCCAAACTCACCAATTGATTCAAGGGAGGCAGGATTTCCAGCAAATCCCTTGATAAACATCTTACCATCATTATCTGTAACATCTTTCGCCCATTCATTAGCCGTAACAGTATTTATTTTACCTATATTATTATTATTAGCAGGTACCACATCAACCCACCAATCTAGACCATCATGAGTTGCTTTATAATTTAATCTAGGATCAACAACCTGTTTATCAAAATCAGTATCTAATAATTGCTTAGTACCATCAATCGCTAAAGGAACTTCAAACTGCAACATATAATTAACACCGTCATTCTCTGCAGGATCAAAGCCATCAAAGGTATTACTATCATCATCATAAGCAGTACCTTTTTCTTTAATCTTAATATCAACAGAAATAATCATGCTGTTATTTGGTTTAAGATTACTCGTAATATTAGTCAATGCTGTACTACGAGGAAGAAAATTAAATTTTCTAGTCGGGTCCAGATATACTATTGCCTCATTTCCAGCAATCACCTTGTCATCAAAATCAGAAGATTTAAAAGAAATTGTTTCAGTCCATTCTCTTGGCTTGCCCGTGTTTTGAGTAGCAGTAGTAACACTGCTCTTGTCAGGAAGCAGATTCAAAACAGGAGAACCACTAGTAGTAGTTTCAAGCTGATTCGTACCAAAATGAATTGTATACTCCAAGTCGAAACCATCAGGAAAGGCATCTTCACATGTTGGACTAACAAAAGGATACCAAAGCTCAATATTAAGTGTTGTAAGCATCGTATACCTATAAGGATCTGCGTTATTGGCCGACGTTGTTATAAACTTAGTATTAAGAAAAACCTCATTAATCATAGGAAAAGGCTCGACACAGGGACTTTTGTAACTGAATATGGTTTCAAATTGTGGTAATCCACCAGGCTTATTATCATCATCAAGATAATCTAAGAGGTTTAACAAGGTTGCAAACCTTACATTAGCATTAGCATAGGCTGCATCTACAGAACCTTCAACATTTGCATCATTTTTTAAAGCTGCTGCAATCTTATTCAGTTTTGACATGTCAGCAAGCAACTGAGCCTCAGTATTAGCAACAACCAGCTTAGAAGAGTCACTATCTGAATAAAAAAAGGAAAAGGGATAAAGGGCTTTCAACTTATCCACATCAATTGTGTCACCTGGGTCAGGTAAGCTTTCGGCTTCGTTTATATCCTCAATCTCACCTATTGTCTCATACCACTCCATATCCTCTCTATCTGTAAAGAAATTATTAGTGCTTATGATTCCAGGAAAATCTTGAAGGCTGAATTCATCTGGAGTACCAGCTGAAGTTCTTGTCATTTTTCCACCTGCAAAATTCGGATCCAAGACGCCTGAGAGGTTAACAACAATATAAGAAGCATTACCATTAAATTTGCCATCAATATCTTTATCAACATCAGCGAATTCACCATCATCAAAAATATCAAATGTATTGAGTCTATCTATAGAATATATTTTTCTAGCGGTATAAAATGTTTGTTCCGGAATTAACTCCTTTGCCAACTTATTATTAGAATATAGTTTACTTTTTAAACTGTCATAACCTGACTCAGCAGTTGATGTGAACCAGCCATAAAAAGTATTATTGCGACACCAACCATTTGTTTTTGGGTACCAATAAAAATCATCATCATCTGGATCCTCATCAAGAGAGAAAGATATATCATCCATAGCGTATGCAACACCGGCCAGAGCTAGCTGTCTGCAGGAACCGACAAGAGCAAAATTTCCGGCGGCTTCTCTTTCCACTTTCATATAAACAGCAAATGACACACCCAAAACCATTAATACCGCAAGCAGACCAAGAGTAATGATAAAAGCAATACCCTCTTTTTCCCTAAATTTTTGTTTTAAATTTGTCATATATCATAAATCCTTTGGTTATAATTCTGAATACTCACCGTAGTCATATCTATTGTTATTCTGAAGGTAAACACGAGTTGCAAAATTTCTGATATCAGTGCTGTCATCGTCAGCATCCTCATATTTTTTAACCTTAACTGAGATGAAAAGATTAAAATATTTAGGGTTATTATTATTATCCGGTTCGATATAAAAACCTTCCCCTAAACTATCTTTATTAAATTCAACGGTTTTATTATCAGAAGGTTCAAACAGACGAACCCAATCGGTATCGACATCAGTTTTACGTTTCAGACCTCCACTATCTATCTTATACCCAACGGTGAGCCAAGCATTTGAATCAGTCACAATTCTCTCAAACTCAAATTCATTACCACCAAACCAATCGGTACAATTACTCAAATCATCAGCCACATACTGCATAATAGTTCTGCCTACGAGGTTACCTTTTACCAGATTATATCCGGTGTCAGTAGCCACAAGGCTCTGCTGAAATATTCTAGACATTGCAATAACAAGCATTGAGAGCACCGCCATGGCAACCATCATTTCAATAACTGTAAAACCTTTTTTTCTTTTCATTAAGACTCCATTATTATTCCGCTCATAGAGCGGACAGTATTATAACTCCACTCACAGAACGGACACTACATTCTTATAAATTTCTTAAATTACATTTTTCTGTAATATATAGCGGTGTAAAAAGCTTTTTTATGACTGGACATTCTGCCATAACTAACCTCTAAATATATACCAACCAGATTATCTGAATCAGGAAGCAGCTCCGTTGCCAATTTGTATCTGATATACTCTGTTGGTTTAGATCCTGCCGGAAATTCAATTGCATCAGATGGTGCCTGAAATTTATCACTGAAATCAATATCAATGGTTCCACTACCGTCACCAGAAGGGATTGAAACGGTTTTATCCAAAGTGTAATCATCATCATCAAACTCATCATCCCAGGCTTTTTGATCCATCTGCGAAACTTCATACCTATATGCTTCAAAAACAGACTGAGCAAACTCAACAGCTCTCGTATCGGCAACAGCACTCTTTCCTGCATCAAGTCCTGAAGGAAACACGTGGAATATAGCCAAAATCCCCATACCGGTAATCATAAGGGCAAAAGTAAGTTCAATTAGTGAAAAGCCGTTTTTATTATTTGTCATTTAATAATCTCCCCTACGCTTGTTAAACCGGTAATATTGTAAACAGTAATAATATAGCCTTGATCTGTTTCATCTGTTTCTGTTAAAATAATTTCTGAAATTGGCTCTTCTGGAGTTACACCGGTTGGTCTAAGAGATATATATTCCTGATTGTTTTTGCCTATTTCCTGATTATTTACCTTAACGGTAAGACCCTTTGGAAAATGAAACAGAGAGCCAAGCTTATAGCCATATTTATTATCTATATCATCATATGAAACGTCAACTTCATTCGTCATAGCCCACATTTCGTAGACAATATCATTTGAATTTGTATCCTGATAAAAATAGATATTAACGGAAGAGTTCTGAAGAACAGTCTGCTGTCGAGCCAGAGACAGAGCACCCTGTACTTCATTTACAGCACCATTCAATGCACTGCTGCCGCCAATACCATAAAAACTGGTAACACCAATACCAATCATAAGAGCCATAAGAGCCATTACGACAAGCATTTCAATTAATGTAAAAGCAGATTTTAATTTTTTTCTATTAATCATCAATTTTCCCCATATGAGATCCGGTAAAGAATATAACCTTTACGCCACCAGGAACACTGAAATCAGTAATTTTATACATTTCATTCTTTTTTAGTCCTTCAAAAGAGTTAATTGATACTTTAGCTTTTCCATCGGCCATATATTCTCCGGCATCATTATGTACATCCATTAAAAACATATAAGGGTTGCCATAAGGATCCAAGACTTCTCCACGATCACCTTTTCTGTAGTTTTCAAGCTCTAACAGAAAAACACCTTTATCATTTTTGTCAGCAATATTTTCTAAAAGTTCCCAGCCGTCTTCCGGATCCAAAACTTCGTCACCGGTTTCGCTATAGTAACTAAGATTGTTAGGGGTCTCCACCGGATACATCCCATAACGGGTCTGATAAGATTTGATAGCACTTTGAAGAGCGGCAGCCTCTCCCTCTGCCATCGTTTTTTTTCCCGACTCTTGAATTTTCGTTATAGCCGGAATCATTACTCCCAAAAGAATGATAATGAGTGAAATAGATATCAACAGCTCTATTAGAGTAAAACCATTTTGTTTTAAATTTTTCATTATTTTATCGTTCAATTTTTAGTTCCAATTTTTGACATCATCTTTTTTAACATCATCTTGTTTGTCTTCTTTTTCATCAGGACCTAATGACCATACTAGCACCTGTTTATTAACCTCTTCGCCATCATACGCATCCTGTTTTCCACTGGTTTTCAACTGAATATTATATGTATTCTGCCAAGGATCTGTATAATCTTCATCCGGGTCAATTTCCATGTAAATAGTTCCTCTTGTGTTCGGGTCTTCATTATCACCTGTAAGATGTTTAACAACCGATTTAGTCATTTGAGATTCCTTATCAAATCCAGAAGGAAACTCTTTGTAATCCATCACAAAAGCTTTCCAAGCCTGTTCAATTTGAGAAATTTCTGTTTTTGCTTTTGCAATTTTAGCTTTTTTCAGTACAGTTGTAAAGACCGGAAACAGCAAAGCCATTAGAATTCCAATGATGGCAATAACCACAAGCATTTCAACCAAAGTAAAACCTTTTTTATTTTTTAGTTTCATCTTATATAAACCTTTAATTAGTATTTTTGTCCTGCACGAATATCATCGTTAGCATTGCCTGTAGCACCTCTGGAATATAGTTCATAAGATGTATATGGTTCTTCGCAATTATACTGGAACTCGCCACCCCAACCATCTATTAATGTATAAACCTTGTTAGAATAAATAACATCACCACTGATAAAAACAATATCACGAAATGTACCAGAACTTAAACCAACTTCGTCTTTAAATTCATCCCACTTCTGACTATCCATTACTTTCCTGAAGTAATACACAAGCCCACCATCATCATCTGTAGCAAAATCAGTGTCGCCACTAGCTCTTTTTTCAGCAACTTTTGCATCCCAATCAGGTGGTTTTGGACCTTCTTCTTTATCCCATTCGGTGTACTTAACACGATTTACACCCGGATATTGTCCAAACTCGGCATAATATTCAGCTAGACATGCAGAAATACCAGCAAGTCTTTCAGTGGTTCTTGCGACAGCTGTACGCTCATTCATTACTGAAGCAGCCTTAAAAGATATAGAAGCTAGAATTGCAATCACTGTTATAACAACAAGCAACTCTACGAGAGTAAAACCATACTTATAAGTTTTCTTAAATATATTCATCTTAAATTCTCCATTTATGTAAACACCTTACTCAATATTAACGAAATATAATGCTATCTTATTTTTTAATTTATGTTACCGTTTCTAATCCCTTAATTTTTCGTTTGGACATCCTTTTTGGCGGCCCCGCCCTTACTTTGATTTTTAGAAATCCAAAGTGAGGGCGGGGTGCCCTACAGTTGCGGATGCTGCAATCAAAGCTAAATGGTTGATTACAAATGGTTTCTGTAGGGACAGGGTGCTTCACCCCGCCTAGAAAGAGACTCTCAACCTTAAAACTAAGAGTCGCGTTACTGAATACCGCCCATAATAGACATCATAGGCATAAACATTGCAATAACAATGCCACCAACAATAACAGCAAGGAAGATGATTAGAATTGGTTCAATAGCAGCAGTCAATCCTTCCACAGCGTTATCTACCTCATCATCATAATTATCAGCAATACGAATAAGCATTTCAGGTAGAGCACCGGTCTCTTCGCCAACATCCACCATACTGATAACCATTCCCGGAAAAATTCCCGAAGACTCCATTGGCAGAGACATACTGTCACCCTCTTTCACACTGTCATGTACCTGCTGAATAGCTTCTGAAACAGCAATATTCCCTGATGTATCTCTGACAATATTCAGAGCCTGCAGAACAGGCACACCGGATGACATCAATGTTCCAAGAGTTCTGGCAAAGCGCCCAATAGCAGTTTTCTTTACAAGAGGTCCGGTAAGAGGCATTTTCATGGCAATTCTATCCATGATTTCACCGCCTTTTTGTGTCTTTTTTAATACTTTAGAACCAATAATGATTACAGCAATCACAACAAAAATCAGAATTAAATTTCCTTTAACAAAGGCACTGATATTAATAATAAATTGTGTAAATATTGGCATTTTCACACCCAAGTCCAAGAAAATCTGTTCAAATTTAGGAATAACAAAAGACATTAAGAAAGTCACAATACCAAATGCTGCAACCAAAACAACAATCGGATAAATCATTGCACCTTTTACTTTGTTTTTGATACGTTCAGCTTTTTCCATAAACTCAGCGAGTCGAAGCAGCACAGTTTCAAGCACACCACCGGCCTCACCGGCTTTAACCATATTAATAAAAAGTTTGTCAAAAATCTTTGGATACAAAGTCAATGACTCTGAAAAAGTATTACCGGCTTCAATGCTTTCACTCATTCCATTTAGGGCATCTTTAAGAGCCGGATGTTTTTCCTGTTTCAGCAGAATTCTCATACCACGTAAAAGCGGCAACCCGGCATCCACAAGAGTGGCAAACTGACGGGTAAAAATCATCAAATCTTTGGGCTTAACTCTTTTTTGAAAGAATGATGTTTTTGCCGTTTGTGTTCTTGCCTGAACTTTCTGTTTTTTAGCTTTAGCAGAAGTTCCGCCGCCACCTATTTCACTAACTCTTGTAGGGAAATATCCTCTTGACTTAATCAGGGCAACAGCACGTGCTTGATTTTCAGCATCAAGCACACCTTCGGTCTCATTTCCCTGACCATCCATCGCAACAAATCTATATCTTGGCATATGTTTACTCCATATTTATATATCATTCAAAAATTGGCAAGTATTTTTTAAAGAAACAATCAATATATAAAAACACCTAAAAGTATATTCACAATTGCGATTAATATATTATATTTTAAAATATTTTACAAGTTAAATTTTTTTATATTTTAAATTTTCCCTGTTTTTTCTGGTTGATACTGTTTTCGGCGGGGTGCCCTACAGCTGCTGATGCTGCAGACAAAGTTAATTGATTTGCAGGTTTTTTGCAGCCCAGCTGTTACAAAAATAAATTACTCTAAAATTATAAATTAAAGTCCATAACGTAGTAGCTGAGGTGACCCCGCCTTTAAAATATTTTTTTTTGGAAAGCACTCTATTACTCATCACATTTGTTAAGGACTTTAAGGAGATTAAGGTCTTTAAAGTCCTTAACAGCATAAAGATGCTGATGGTGCGGGTTTTCACAAACTATGGACTCAATGGCCAAAATCTTCAGAAACTTGACCATCTAACTAACTACATACCTGGGGAGCTAGTCAACAATTTACCCTTTACCGTTTAACGTTTACAATTTTTATTTAGTTTTCCCGCCCTTTGATTCTGTAATATGTTGTTGGGGATTCCGGAGAAGCAGTTATTGTAAATGATTGAGTTACAACTGAACCGCTACCTTCGCTTGTAACGCCATCAAGTTTTGACCATTCCGGCGTATCAACTACTAGATTAGTTGCATACCAGACTTCCGGGGCACTCCAGTCACCGGTTCCTTCTGAAACAATATAAACAGTTGTTCCATCAAACCAGTAGTCGGTAACTATAATAGCAAACTCATTACTACCGCCGCCGGTTATTGTCTGCCCCGTATTAACTGTTCCGGGCGTGAACCCTTCTTCCCAGCTCCAAGCAAAATCATAATAGTTGCTTCCACTACCAATAAGTTGAAATGATTTTGTGTAACCCACATCCCAGCCAGAATTCGCATATTCATCGTCTCCAAGATATGTAAAACCCTCTGATGTCAGCTGATCTGTGTTAAAAGAGACTTTATACTCAATTGCACCAAAATCTCTCTTAAGCACAAGACCTCCAGGCACCTTAATATAATTTGGATCCCCCCACACCATGTCGCTAAATTCATGGTCCAACTCCATGTCTTTATTTTGAACAAGAGGAGCACCGAATACGAAGAAACCATATCCATCTTTATCATTAGCTAAAATGGTACTTGGACCTATGGTATAAGTTTTAACCTTTTGATTCTGATCGTTATACATCTCCAAAGACCATCCTGATATATCTATTCCAGCCTTACCAGTTAATTCAACATAACCATTGGTTCCTGTATCTAAATAATATCCGTATAACGAGCTAAAATATCCATCTTGAACATTAACCTCATTGAACCAGACTGCACCCGGAGGGCAAGAGTAAACAATGTAATATGGATTATTGTATTCAGAAGATCCATAAGTTGTATAGTAATTAATCGGTTCATACCAGCTTGGGTTAGTCAAAGCCTGTCTGAAAATCTGAGGGCTGGTTTTATCAGCAAAGACTTCGCCGTCATATTCAACAGAAACATAGTACTGAACACATGTGTTCGGTTCATCAGACGGAATACTATCAATTGTCTGATAGGTATAGACAGTTGGAGACACATTTGTATTTGCTGCAATCTGCTCCATTTCCAGTGTTCCATCTGCAAGGTTTGTATCCCATTTACCCCAAAGATTAGTTGAATAATAGTAATATGTTACAGGATTTATATCATAAGGACCAAACTTATAGTTTGTCAGATCTGCCTGAACTTTTACCTCATCAGTACTTAAAGGCTGTTCCGGAACCGTTCTGACAGTCTGCACATCCAAAGATGTTGCATATGGGTCAATAACAAGTATGTCATCAAGAGCAAGACGTTTTGGAACACCATTTGTCACATTACTGAATCTTACATATCTTGAAACCGTATCAAATATGTTTGTAGAGAAGAACTGGTAATCCGCAGAACCAACCTCAAACTCAGTTAAAAGATCCCAATCGTCATCTTCACCTGTATCAGATTTTTCAACTCTCAAGAGTGCGTAATCCAGTTCTGCTGCAGGAGCATCCAACATTGCATACCAGAAGCTGATTTCACCAATTCCATTGTTCATTTTTGGAGTTCTTATGTATGGGTTATGCGCCTCATAATCAATTTCGTCCAAAGTATCAGAATTACCATCTAAATTTAAGAAACCGCTTTGTATTCCTTCGAATGTGTTTTCATCACCGGTTATACGAGCATTATATGCCGACCAGGAACTATCACTGCCGCCACCAAAAGGATATATTGTTATGTCATCAAGTCTAACAATGGCATCTGAATCCGCAGCAGAAGCGTTTTCCAGAATAAGGACGCCATCATTTTCATCACCGACACTTCTTGAGAAGAAGAGCCATTCATCTCTGGCATCGGAGGTATCAACAACATTGCTGACTACCACTTGCCAGGTTGCCGGATTAGAAAGGTTACTGGCTTTCCACACTTTCAAAGTCGGGGGAGCAGATCCGGAAGGAATCATATATTTAAATCCAAAAGAACCTAAAGTGTCATATCTTTCAGAGGCAATATATTGTCTGTCTGCCGCTGGTGTTTTGGAACGCCTTAGCTCAACATATCTATTTGAGTATGTTACGCCTTGAATTTCATAATTTTCATACTGTATCCAACCATAATTGTTCACCCAATCATTTGTTGTCAAAACATCGCCAACCCAGCCGGTTATTTCAATATCATGAAATCTTATTGATAGATCCTCATATGCTTCCGGTCTGTCAATAATTGCAAAAGCATGGTCGGCAGTATGCACATTAACCGTCATCTCTTTATAATACAAGTTGGTTAGACCTATTTCCTGAGAATAAGTAATCCAGCTAGAACGATTCTCCGAAACGCCATCCGTATCATCACCAGGATCAAGAGAAACAGACAGACCTGTTGAAGGCGTTTCGCTCAAATTACCGACTCCCATACGTTGCATTCTGCCGTCAACCGCATCAGCTTCATTTGTTGTAACAACGTGAACCCAGTTGTCGTCAAACTGTATAACAGAAGGGTCATTTTCATAAAAGTTTTCTGTCCACCAGATGGTTGAATCACCCCAATCAGTAACAGAGTAACTGGTAACAATCATGTTTGCACCGGAAGCGGCAAAACCATAAGTTCCATCATATCCATACAAATTTGTGGCTGGAAATGCTCTATCACCTGTAGTACGGTTAGCAGTGCCGCTGTTTGAATTAAAATTAAGCCTTACCCTGACCTTAGATGAATAATCTTCAATCCTTGCTTCCATCTTGCCACCTTCTTCAAGGGAGCCTAGGAATCCCTCCATATCTGTACCGGAATTTCTCCACTGACGAGTTAAAACACCTGCTTCGCACAACCATATTTCCAGATAATATCTGTTTCCATGAGTCTGAACAACTCGACATTCAACATAGTTGAACTCATCAACCTGTCTCAGACGAATTGCATGATAGTCTCCATCATCAAAGTTTTCTCCAGAACCTTTCACGTAAGCTACAACCCTGTAATCTCTTTTTGAAACAAAATTTGTCACGCCCGTCCAATCAGCCATTACAGGATATACATTGCCATCATAAACCCTGTACTTAAACGAAACTGTTCCCACACCATAAGGGTGTATATCATTTGAAAACGAAGGGAACATGAAAGTACGTGACTTTGAAGGTTGCATCTGAGCAACTGCTATATTATTTGTTGGATCATTGTATAGCTTTGAATTATAAATCCTATATTGATACTGAGCCCAGAATATAGGAATCCAAGTTGAATCCTGATCCGGATAAATCCAATGATTTTGACCTAGATCTGGTTCAACCCAATCATCATCATTAAAGTTAACATTTAATTTTCTCTGGCTGTTTGTTGACCAATCTTCAAAATCTTCAGTCCATTTGTTTGCACCACCCTGAGAATTCTGCCCAAGAGCATAATATTGAGAGTCCAAGAACCAATCGTTAAAATTCTGTGCATCACATGCCAAAAGAATATAATCTTTTGTTTCCATGTCCAGGCGGACAACATACTGCTGATTAGTAACCCCCGTAACCTCTATGGAGGGATCCCCCGGTTTTGCTGTTGCAACAATTGGAGGTGTTGTTTCAACCTGTGTTCCGTCTCCATAAACAATGTTTGTTGCAGTACTTGCTGTATTAATTTTTATATTAGCAGCACTAATACCCAAAAAGACTTTTTCATAATCCCCCATGGAAATAATTCCCTGCCATACATTATCACTGTACTGACCCATAACAATAGGTGTGACAACAGTATCTACATCATTACTCATATTAATAACCATGGTTGCAACATCAGAAGCGAATCTTCTTGTATCATACTCAAAGTATTCCGTTGGAGGTGCGTAATATGAGGAACCTTGTGTGATTATTCCGTCAGGACTGTATGTCGGAGAGAAATTTAATGAATTTGTATATGCATACCCCTTAAAAGTTGATTGAATGTAATATTCAATAGTATCACCATTCTCAACAACACCGCCGGGAATTGTACCAAGATAATTACCGGGTTCTGTATTTTCCATATCAACCGAACTGAAACTTGTACCTGAACCTTTCTTGCGATAAAAGATTTTACCACCAATATCATGTGCAGGCAGTGATGGTGTTGCAGAGGAAAAAATACAGTTTATGTTTACCGGTTCGCTATAAGCAACATAATTCGGTGTTCTCGTCTGTGTACCAATGTTAACGCTAGCTGAAGGCAAGGTAACAACAATGTCGTCAATCAGCAATAATCTGTACTGAGTTGGGTTAGACATCTTAATCCGCATATATACAGGTTCAGTAATAAGTAATACTTCTGAATAATCCAGCCAAGTTTCTTTTGGGCTACTAACATTTACCGTATCTTCTGTTATCCATGTGCTACCGTCTGTAGATGACTGAATTTCAATTTCATAATCAATTTCACCGTCAAGTGCATATTTAAATTTCAAGACACCGATTCCATTTTCTAACATAGGTGTCTTAACATATCCTGTATAGTCCACTACAGCACAGTAATCACCACTATAAGGAGCTATTCTTCTCGTTCCATCTGTTACCTTTATGTTGTAAACACTCCAACCTGTACTATCTGAAGAATTTGTAAAAACACTCTGAGGAGCTCCCGGCCAACTATCAAAATTTTGTTCATAAGAAACATCTGTATATTCCAGGTCATAAGGAGAGTCTCCTGCTTCTGATGGGTAATATACAGTTTCCTGACCGCTTGAACCTTCAAACTGAACTTCAAAGTAGTATTGCAGTGTTCCGTTCCATCCAACCGGGAAAGCAGATGCGGCATCATAAGTGTTGTTACTTCTATTAATCATACCAATCTGCGTGTAGTTTCCTTCTGTTCCAAGCCTATAGTAGAGCTTGGCAACAATATCTTGTGCTCCCATCATAGCTGTAATGTCAGCGTACATATAAACAGAATCTAAAACATTTGGATTTTCAGGGACTGGATTGATATTATCCAAAACAACCCCTGCCGGTGCAAAACCGATAACAATGTCATCTATACACAAGTTTTGGCTGCCGGTACTTTTAATTCTAATGTATTTACTTGCACGATCGTTCATAAAAACAGTAAATTTCAAATATTCCGCAACAGATATATCTGTAACATTTGTAAGAGTTGCCCATTCTGCATCAGGTGTTCCACCTGTTTCGGATAACTCTACAGCAAAACTTGCAGCAGGTCCGCTATTCGTAAAACTTCTATACCAGAAAGTCAACTCACCGAATCCTTTCGTCACTTCGGGAGACCTTATATAAGAAGTTGTACCAGTACTATTAAGATAAGCAGCCTTTCCCCTGAATTTTCGTTCATTATCTGTTGTTATTAAAGCATTATAGGCTTTCCATATACTGGAAGTTGAGTCTTCATATTCTGAATCGGTGTATCCGGAAGTAGTAGGCCAATCTGTGAAATCCATATAATTACAAAGTTGAGCCGAAAAAGACATATCAGTTTCATCAACACGGAACACAACCTGATTAAAAATGTCATTGGTTGTTGTTATATCAGCACCATCCAATACTAAATCTCCATCAACAGGAAAATCACTTGTTATAGCTGAACCATAACTTTTTGAAATCGAATTTGTTGTTATTGCATCAAAGGTAAACTTAGTTCCTCCGGAATATGATGTATCGTATACCGAAACCCCCTGACGATAATCATTTCCATCCAAAAACATTTCTACTGTCTGCGAGGGTGTTCCATCAATCTCGGAAAAATTAACATCCATGGAAGCAAACTTAGATTTGAATGCTTCTGCCTGAACGTTATATGAATATGGAGAGGATGAACCACCTGTAGGGGAATATATAGGAGAATTATCTCCTGTAAATGTAACTTCCACATAGTATTCAACTCTAATTCCGGCAGTTTGTGGAGGAATGTTTGACGAGGCGACATATGCATTTCCAGTCGTATTTGTCATATTTATAGAAGTCCATGCTCCTCCACTCTTCCAATATGCTGTGGCAACAAAGTTCGATAAAATACCCAACTTTTCAATGTCAGTAACAACTGTTACTTCATCGTCATCATAAATATTGTCAGGAAGAACCGTTGTATCTGTGATTACTGCATCTGGATCCGGATGGGTAATATTTATGGAGTCAATCCCCAGCAATCGCGTAGTGCTGGTTGTTTTACATTCAATCCTGAAATATAAATTTGAATAGTGATTAAGGTTCTTTGTGTACTCATACCATGTACCTGCCCCTGTACCTGTATTAATAGTATCAATCGTTGTCCAGTTTGAACCGTCCCCGGAAATCTGAACATCAAAATTAAAAGCCAAGGTAGTACCATCAATACCATATCTAAAGCTAATAAAACCAATACCATTAGTTAGCATAGGTGATTTCACATACGCACCGTCTGATTGCATAGCAGCATACCAATCATCACTATATGGAAAAAGCCCCCTGGTGCCACCAAATACTTTTGTACTAATACCACTCCAACCTGAACTGTCTGTTGAATTTGTAAATGAACTCTGTGGTGCACCAGTCCAACTGTCAAAATCCTGTTGATAGATATCAGCTTCTGCACTCAATCCGGCAAAAAAAACAGCTATAAATGTCATACAGACTATATTTTTAATTAAATTTTTCATTATATTTCCTTTTATCTATATATAAATAACACATACAGTTATGTATTAACGAAATCATTTCAAAATTATTTTAAAAACAGCTGAAATACTACTTAACCCCTGTTTTTCTGGTTAAATGCCCTTTTCGGTCGGCGGTCCAGCTACTAACAGATCAGAAAAACAATCCTATATAAAACTCCAATGTAAAGTTAATAGCTGGGCAACCCTCCCGATGTGTTATAATATTGTCTTGTAAGAACGGGAGAAAACACCCCTCCCTTCTCCTCCCCCCAACACCCCCCCTTAGCAAGGGGAGGAGCTAATACGTCCCCGGCGTCCGCTAAACTAATTTTCTGATTTATCACCCAAAGGGTGATAAAAGTATAATGCAAACCCTGACTTCATTGATTTAAAAACATGTCTATCCTCTCAACCAGAAATTTAAGGTTTGTTCCCATGTTTTTTCGCGGTTAAATGTTACCTTGCAGCCTCGCCCTTACTTTGAATCTTAGAAATTCAAAGTGAGGACGGGGGCGAGAAACATTTAAATAAATACCGCCAGAGGCATTCCATCATTCGTAATCAGCAATTTGTCATTCGTAATTGATTTAGCCTCTGCGCGAAAACTTCTTTTGATTGCCTGCCTGTCGGCAGACAGGCGGGGAAGCCGCACTAAGCATTTTTAAATATACGAATGTGACTTAAAGTCTCGGCAACATAAAGCCACCGTCAACATTAATAACCTGACCGGTCGAGTAAGCTAAATCCCCTGAAACAAGAGATCGACAAACTTTACCGATGTCTTCAGGCATTCCCCATCTTGACTGAACAAGCAGATCTTCTTCAAATATCAGCTTATCATATTTTTCAATCACACCGGATGTCATATCAGTTTTAATAATTCCCGGTTTAATTTCATAAACAGGTATATTATACTCACCAAGACGAACAGCAAAGAGCTTGGTTATCATACTGAGACCTGCCTTGGATACACAATACTCACCCCTGGCAACAGATGCAACATCTGAAGAAATTGATGTGACATTTACAATTGCCGCTTCAAATGATTCATCCTCTTTTTTCCAACCAATCATTCTTTTTGCAAAGGACTGCGTCAGAAAATAGGGTCCTTGAAGATTAATCTTAATAAGACGCTCAAAGCTCTCTTCTGTCGCTTCAAGAATATCATTACGCACTTTTGGTGCAACACCTGCATTATTAATAAGAAAATTCAACTTGCCGAATTCTGCTTCAATTTTTAAAATAATTCCTTGGCGGTCTTCACTCTTAGAGATATCCCCCTGACAATAAACAACTCTCACACCAAAAGATTTTAACTCATCCATTGCACCCTGAACAGCAGACTCATCTCTTACACCATTAATTGCAACATCATAGCCTGCCTCTGCAAGACATCTTGCAATCCCGAAACCAATTCCACGGCTTCCGCCTGTAATTAAAACTGTTTTATTCATCTTTTTCCTCTAAATAAGTACGGGCGAGGCATGCCTCGCCCCTACTCTTCTAATTATAATTCCGGTATTTCAACCCATGCACGTTTTTCCCAGGACTCAAGACCTTTTTCAGCCAGCTGAACACCCTTGGCTCCCTCACGGAGATCCCACTTGAATGGCTCATCTGCAACAACATGCTTCAAAAACATTTCCCACTGAATCTTAAATGCATTATCAAATTCAACTTGATTTGGAACTTCCTGCCATCCTGCAAAGAAATCAATCGGATTGTCAATATCCGGATTCCACACCGGTTTTGGTGTTGTTCCGTATGATTGAGCATAGCAAGTACGCAATCCTGCAACAGCACTACCTTTTGTTCCATCAACATGAAGAGTCAACAGGTCGTCACGACGTACTCGAGTTACCCAACTTGAGTTGAATTGTGCAATAATATCACCTTCAAGCTCAAATGTCGCATAAGCAGCATCATCAGCTGTACACTTGTATTTCTTGCCCTCTTCGTCAACTCTTTCAGGAATGTGAGTTGCACCCAGACATGAAACTGCTTTAACTTTACCAAAAATGTTGTCAAGAACATATCTCCAATGGCAAAGCATATCATAAATCATACCGCCGCCATCTTCATTTCTGTAGTTCCATGATGGACGCTGGGCAGGAATTGTATCTCCTTCAAATACCCAGTACCCAAACTCTCCGCGAACAGATAAAATCTTACCGAAAAATCCCTGATCTCTAAGAAACTGCAGTTTCATTAAACCAGGCAGCCATAGTTTGTCCTGAACGACACCATGCTTTACTCCGGCCTCTTTTGCAAGAAAATAGAGCTCCACTGCCTTTTCGGTCTCAACTGCAGTAGGTTTCTCACAGTAAATATGCTTGCCGGCTTCAATAGCCTTTTTAACGCCATCGGAACGACGAAGTGTCGTTTGTGAATCAAAATATATCTGATAATTGTCATCATCTAAAACAGAATCCAGATCTGTTGTCGTCTTCTCAATTCCAGACATCTTTGCAAGTTTTGCAAGTTTGACAGGATTTCGACCTACCAGAATTGGATCAGGCATTATAAACTCTGTCTCACTTAACTTTACACCACCCTGCTGAATGATTGGAACAATAGAACGCATTAAATGCTGATTTGTTCCCATTCGACCTGTTACACCATTCATAATGATGCCAACCTTATGTATCTTTATTTCACTCATAATATTTTTTCCTATTGATAACGCAACGATCTTCGTTGCAGTGTTTCGCTTGCAAGCTGGAAGCTTGCACTACCCTATTTTCCTTAATTTGTTTAATTGGACGACAAGAATGTCGCCCCTACTTGCACATTTACGAACTTACGCATTTGCGAACTTGAAATTACTCCGGTTTCTCTGTACATTGCGGCCAGGCACCTTTCGGAAGAGCCGGAACATCAACACCTTCTTTAGGTAATGTTCCGGCTAACTCCTGCTTCCAATGTGCAACATCGCCCGCCGGACCATAGCAATAAATAAAATTTAAGATATCGTCGCCAATATTTGTCAGCTGATGAAAAACACCAATTGGAATATAAACAGCCTGTCCGGCAGTAAGTGTCGTTTTCTCATCGCCAAGACACATTTCGCCAGTACCTGTTACGACAAAGTAAACTTCTTCCTGTTCCTGATTATGCCATGGAACCTGTCCGCCCTTTGGTTCAAGTGTAACATATCCCATGCTGAAATTTGTTGCTTGTATTGGAGCTGCTCCACAAACAAGGTTCTGCGTTCTTCTTCTTGCAGGATATGTCCTGCCTTCAATCTTTGATAGATCACTTATTATCATTTTTATCTCCTTTATATATATTTTGGGTAGACATAAAGCCTACCCCTACGTTAAAACCTGTTGCTTTTTGCAACATGTATAATCAAAATCCTACAGTTAGACAATGCCTCGTATGTATGCTCAAGCACCGCATCAAACTGAACTGACTTTCCCTCTATTAAAATATGTTCTTCGTTAGGCAAAGTAATCTTTACATCTCCATCAAGACACCAGCAAATTTCATATTCATCGGCATGAATATCAGGTCTGGAAACACCCTTACCTGATATCGCCTCGCCAATCATACACTTTATGTTTCCAAAACTTACCCTTCTGAAAACAAAACCATCAGATTCATAATTACTTTCATCAACAACTTGAGATGTTTTATGCTCCGATAATTTAATTAATTCGGATGGGGTGATTCCAAAAACTTTTCCCAACCTATATAAAGTTTCCAGCTCAACTCTGGTCTGATTACGCTCCAGCTTTGAAATTACTGCCGTTGATACTCCGGACTGTGATGAAAGTTCTGCAATTGTAAAACCATTCACTTTCCGCAAATCTCGTATGATTGAAAAATCAAATATCGTTTTAAAAGTTTCCATAAAAAGCCTTTTTGTTGTTCTTGAGGGATATATTACCATTTGTTTTATATAACGCAAGAACTTTTATCCTTAATTTTTAGGTTGAGTGAAAAAACATACATTTCGGCTAATAAAATTAGGGTTTGAGTTTTTAGCTTTTTCGTTTTTGGGTGATAAAGTTGAAAATTATATTTTAAAGGCGGGGTGGAGCACCCTGACACTACAGAAACAATTTGCAATCAACCATTTAGCTTTGATTGCAGCATCCGCAACTGTAGGGTCGGGATCCGTGACCCCGCCGAAAAGGGCGTTTAACCGTAAAATCAAGGACTTTTATTGCTTTTTTTTTAAAATACTTTACAATTAAAAAAAAAAGTATTATAATTTTTATAAGTTACATTAACATTATATAAGGAGTTAATATGAACATAAAAAAGCTCATTATACTATTAGAAATATTAGTAACAAGCATATTATACACTAGTTGCGATGAAAGTTCTGACAACTCAAAGAATAGTTCAGTAGATTTAACCGGTGCATGGAGGTATAAAATCAGCTGGAGAAACAGTAAAGCAACAACCAGAGTTGAAGCAGGCGAAAATGGTGAAATCAGAAATGATACCGACAATACTAGTGGTGACTTAAGGTTAAAACTCTACTTTACAAATTCAAAATATGAAAAAGGTGAAGGAATATATGGTTATGTTATGGCTGACAAAAGTTTTGGTTCTCTAGAGTCATATCACTACAAGTATAATGTTAACTTTGGCTATACTGCTAATCTACCTCCAACAGGTGCATATTTTGTTACATTAGTACTTGTGGAATACGACGGCAGTAAATATTACATCAAAGATTACCTTAACTTTGATAATGTAATTGTCGTATATAATATCCCATATTATGAATATAGTTATTATTATTACTACTAATAAAACTAAAGAAGAGTAATACTCTTACCTTTAACAAAAATAACTTTTTCATAATGCAATTCTATTATGGAAACTGTATTCCAAAGTGCCATTAAGGTGCACTATAAATTATTGATCGTAAAGCTCGTCTAATCATCGATCTGCTTTGCGAAGAGTAGATTTGAAAGAAACGGTCAAGGGTAAACTTTAAAGGGTAAAAAAGAGATAATTTTTCAAGGGGCGGAAAGAGCAAGTTATCATAACTCTTTCTGACATTTTCGCATAAAAAATGTTTTTAGATATTGCAATTCTTATACTTTTTTAATTAAATTGTAAAAAAGATCATTTTATCTTGTATTTCTTATATAGTTAATCGTTAATAAACTCTTGTATTTCTTATATAGTTAATCGTTAATAAACTATAAACAATCACAATTAGGCATAGAATCAATTAAAAGAGTTTTATCCGCAGATTAAAAGGATTAAGAAAGAAAAATAAAAAATATTAACATCGAAAGACATATGGTGGATAAGCCGCAAACAAAAAAAATTCGAGCAGAAAAAGAGAAAAACATAAGAAAAAAATATATAACTTGATAAAAGAATAAAAAATGATAGTATGCTTATTAATTATCTTTGTGGATATCCACAATTTTATCAAAAAGTTAAAGAAAAAAATGAATTACAAAAAAACAATAATATTAGCTATATTTGGGGCACTAGCGACACTAAATGTTCTGGCAGAAGACACCGACTTACGTGCAACTTTAAGCGTAAACGGAAAAGGTCGAACTGTTGAAATCAAAGTGAATGGTTCTCCGATCAGCAACATCAAAGGTGGTGGTGCCGAAGCTATAAAGCTATATCATAAAGATCACCCATGGGGAAAAGATTTCTCTCCTGCCCGTAAACACTTGCTATGTTTGAAAGAAGGCGAAAACACAATTTATATCTCATATTCTCAAAAAAATGATGAAGAAATAGAAAATCTTGAAATTTATATAATGACTTCAGGATATTCAAAGAAGCTTCTTGAAGCTACAAAGACAAAAGATGAAATTACCGGAACTATGAGTGGTACATTTGTATTACACTCAAAAGAACCGGAAGAATTCAAAACCGCCAAAATTAAATAATCTTTTTTGAGAAAGATCTATCGATATCTATTACCTGCACATAAGACTTGCTTATATCATATTCAGAATCAAATAGCGAACGAAGTGCAATCGTTTTCATTTCTTTGGGTGTTACTTCAAAAACTCTGTCATAATAAATCTTTTTTTTTACGATTAGGGCATTTGTCCTGTAGCAAAAAAAACTTTAAAAAAAGGCGTTTAACCAGTATACTTGTATATTGTTAAAAAGCCAAATATAAAGGAAAAACGCCATGGGACAATGTAGTATAAAAAGTCGGACAGCACAAGAAAAACGTGCGGAAATCAAGACATTAAATCAGCAAATGAAGAAAACGGCTATAGAAGGGACAGGAATTAGTCCGTGGGAAGCCGAAGTTCTTGTTGATTATATCGATGAATTATATTTCACTGATAACAGTATAGACCATCTCAAAACAGGTCAAATGAAGTATTCCTGTGTAGATATAAACGAACCACCAGGAAAGCCGATAAATGACTGCAATATGGTCACTGTATGCCTTACTTTGTTTTCTGAGGACGACGACAAACAACTTGATTGGTCGGGTAAAAACGCAAGTGTTCTTCAGCGCCAACGCAGAATGATGCGGATTTGCACTGAAGCAATTGATCAGGGAGGAGTTCTTTCACAGGAAGATTTATGCAAGATTCTAATGTGTGATGTCAGAACGATCCGCCGTAATATCAGTATTCTCAAGGAGCTTGGAATAATTGTTCCGACACGTGGAACTGTTAAAGACATTGGTCCAGGAGTGACACACCGGGAAATTGCAATAAAGCTTTGGCTGGAAGGTAAGGAACCAAGCGAAATATGCAGACAGATCAATCATAGCCTTAAAGCTGTGGAGAACTATATTGAAAAATTCAAACGGGTTTCATATCTTAGACAGAAACATTTTAATGACTTTGAAATCAGTCGTACAGTAGGTATTTCCGTTTGTGCAGCAAAAACATTTGTTGAAATATATAAGCAGAGCAAACATAAGTCTTTTTTTCAGTATAGAATGGATGAGATAAACATTGCCGGATCTCAATACTATAATTCACAAGACGAAAAAAAAGACTTTCAACGGTCGAGAACATCTATGAACTCAAGGCAGGTGAAGCCATGAAGAAACATATAACAGGCAATCAGGCTACTTATTTACCTATGTATTACAAGACTTTTGAAGGAGCAATGATGGCTTTCCTTGAACAGGAATGTCCACAGATTGGAGGAACCAGAACAAGACAGGTTCTTGCAGCAAGCATCCTTGACATGGTTCATAAGTTCTATCCCAAAACAAGCAATATGCAGCCTGGTCAGATGACATGGGTAACTGTTCATAAAGATGAAAAAGGCTCATACGGAAAGTCAATAAAAAACACAGAACTTACCAGCGTGATCTTAGACCTTGTTCAGCCACAAGATGTGATGGATAGAGCAAACGGCAAAAAGTTAAGGGATATCAAAAAAGAAGCAACAGCAAGGTTGTATAAACAAGCATACGAACAGAACGGTTGTCTTACCAATGCTGAAATAGCCATTATGCTGAAGATATCGCCAAGCACAGTAAGCAAATATATATCAGAGGTAGAGCTGGAAACCAAAACGGTACTTCCAAGAAGAGGAACAATACACGACATCGGTCCTAGCCTAACTCATAAGAAAATCATTATACATAAACTGTTTATGGAAGGGAAGACAGTTCAGCAGGTAAGTCGGGACACATATCATTCTGTACAGGCAATACAAAGATATATAGTTGCTTTTAAACAGATATTACTGTGTCGCAGGAAACAGATGACTACAGACGAAATAGCATATTCTGTAGGAAAAACAAAAAGATTAGTTAAAGAATATGAAAAGATTATTGATAATTATAAGGAAAAAAGTTATATTCTGGACAAGTTGTTAAACTATGAAGCAAAAATTGAAACTCAGTTTGAACAGAGTGTGAACGACATGATGGATAAGTAAAAAAATATTAAACTTGCAGGTACAGGTTAGATGCCCCGCACCGGACAAATGCCCTTATTTTGATTTGCCAAGATGCTTTTTAATGAGATCCGGAGTTATAAATGCTGATAAAATTCCCGCAATGAAAAGTCCAAGCAGAAGAGCCGGAGCCATTACTGCAGTCAGTTCCCAAAAGGAATTTACAATTTTAATTATTTCATTCATTTGTTAATTCTAATACTATTATTTCAGGGTGGCAGTTAATTCTACAGGCAGGATGTGCCAAACCAATACCTGTGTTAACAAACAAGTGTGTTTTTTTTACCATAAAATGTCCCATGTCAAAAAGTCTTCCAAATAACGATGGTACTATCATACTTCCAAATATCGGCAGTCTCCACTGTCCTCCATGATAATGTCCTGAAAACACTATATCAAAATTCTGTTCTGCCAACTTAAATATGTTGTCGGCAGTATGTGTCAGACAAATATTGATATGAACATTTTTGTCTATTTCCGGAATTTTATCTGTCTTGTTCCATGGTTTTTCATAGCTGTTCAACGAAACAATAGTGTCTCTTATTGTAATGTTGTGTCTTTTATTATTTATTCGAGTAAAACCAAGTTCTTCTAATTTAGAAGCTAATAATTTCGGTTCCTGCCAGATATCATGGTTGCCAAGGATAAAAAGATTTGCATGTTTACCGACAGGTTTCAGCATATCTTCTATAAGCGGAAAGTGACTTGGACGATCAAGAAAATCGCCTGTTACAGCTAGAATATCCGGTTTTTCCTCTTCAACCTGTTTCATAACATTTTGGAAGTATGAGATTGGCAGACAGTCTGTTATATGAATATCTGAAATCTGAACAATTTTGATTGGTTCGTTTATATCCGGAAAGAATAATTTATGATATTTTTTCTGTAAAGATTGGGTCGTCAGGTATGTGGGGGTATCTCTATTATTATTTAAAAGATCTATCTTCTTGTATTCCGGTTGAGCATAATATCTGGCTTTCAGGCATAGTGTTATAATTCCGTGGGTTATAAGAAATATTACTATAATGATTATAAATGTGTATGCAAAACAGGTGTTGAGATATAAGCTCAGTAAGAGTGGAACAACTGTTACCAGCATCAATAGAGAGCCAAATATCATTTTGCGTGTTCGGCACTCTGTCTTGACAATTGCTCTGTTGAAGATAAATATAAAAAGAAGACCTCCGGTAAATAGAATCCCCGCAGATATCAGCAGTTGTTGTATATTGCTCATTTATTGTTTCTGCTTATGTTATATCTCTCCCAGAGTTTTGCGTATTTTACAAATACCCCATAGGCCGTTGAAATTTCAATAATTAAACCTGGAACACCATTCAAGAAGCCACATTTAAAAATATATCCCCTTAAGAATCTAAAAGTTGGTCTGAATAAAAAATCAACAATTTTGAACGATATACCATCTTCATATTTTCCATCTGCAGAAATGCTTGAAAACCTGTTAATGCTGTTAATTTCACTCTCGACGCTATCATAAGTATAGTGAAACAGGTGTCCTTTCAGTCGCTTTTTTGGACCATTTACAATGGTTAAATCGTGTGGTTCCTTACCGGCGCAGTTTCCAAGATCTTTTCTGAATAATCTCAGTTTGATATCAGGGTACCAATTCCCGTGCCTGATCCATCGACCGAGAAATTTCACCATTCTTGGAAATTCGTATGCAGCATAGTTTTTGTAGCTGCCACTTGAGAATTCGTTTTCAATTTCAAGTCTCAATTCAGGAGAAACTTCTTCGTCAGCATCAATAAACAAAATCCATGGATTACTTGCCATACCTTTGATAAGATTTCTCTGCCCTATATAGCCGAGCCATTCGTGTTGATAAACTTTTTGTGTGTATTCTCTTGCAATAATTGCCGTTTTATCTGTGCTGAAACTGTCGACAACAATGATTTCATCAACCCAGCTGATACTGTCCAGGCATCTTCTAATGTTTTTTTCTTCGTTTCCTGTAATTACACACGCAGATATTTTGATATTTGTATCGGAATATAGTGTCTTGTTCATGCTTAAATTTTCTGTATGCCAGAGATGGAATTTTCATTATCCTTTGCGTTTCTTCTCGTCTCTGGCTTCTTTCTCTTTTTCTTTTTCTCGAATCCTATGATTGTTGTCTCGGCTTTTTTCTAAAGATTCTTTTATATCAATTGCTGTTTTGTCTTCCCATTTTTCCAATATCTCTTTCTGACGATCGATACTTGTAGCAATTGTCGGCTGAATAATGATGATAATGTTTGATTTATCTTTCTTTTCGGTGTCCCATCTAAACAGGAACCCAAGTATGGGAATGTCTCCGAGCAGAGGGACTTTTGATTTTGAAACAATTGTGTCTTCTCGTGTCAGTCCGGCAATAATAATCATTTTTCCGTCAGGTACTATAACTGTGGTTTTAACTTCTCGTTTTGAAATTGTTGGTGTATATGCTCCGGGCTCACCGGGGTCGGTTATGGCAGATATGGCAGGATTCAGATCCATAAGAACTTCTCCGCCGGGAATAATATGAGGTGTAATATTAAATATTATACCAACATCAATTCTGTCAATATTCTGTATGATATCAGTTGCAGTTCCTGCTCCGGCATTTACTGTTGATTTCAGTACCGGTACTTGATTAACTACTTGAACTGATGCTTTTTTGTTGTCCTGAACACCAAGAGATGTATCGGAAAGAATTTTAAAATTGCTGTTTCTCTTCAAGGCTGCAATATTTACTAGAAGAGGGTAACTTACCTGGACATTGCCGCTGTCATCAATACTTGTTCCATAAGCCGCTCCAAGTGTCAGTCCTCCAGGGAATGTTCCTGATGCCACAGATTTTGTAACATTATCTGCCGCATTGAAGATACTGCCCCCCTGCATTGTGATGTCACCCACGGCGGAAGGCATCTGCAACCCGGCAAGTTCCGATCCAAGTTCTGATGAATTGCCAAGTGTGTGTTCGATAATCAGACATGATATATGAACTTGTTCGGGCAGGTAATCAAGTTGAGCAATTAGTCTTTTAATAACTTCAAATTCACCTGGTGTGGCATCAATGATGAGTGCGTTGTTTGCCTCAAGACTGTGAATAGCAATTTTTCTTTGAACCTGTTGAGCGTTATATCTTTGGCTTTTCACTTCTGATTTCTGCAGTAAACTGTTCAGACTTTCGGCAGCTTCTTTCGCTGATATATACTTCAAAATAATAGCATTCAGACGTCCGCTTCCTTGTGCACTATCAATATCCATTTTTGTGAGAAGCTCTTTAATATCTGATATCTGCCCTTTAGTTGCGTTAATGATTAAACTGTTTGCACCTGGAGATGCAACAATTGTAGGACCATCAAGGTATTGTCCTTGTTCATTGTTTTTATTTTGAGGGGCACGGTTGGCGGGATAACGATTGTTGTTATTATTTGAAAGTTGTCCATACACATGAGCAAGTTGTTCTCGCATATCTTCTGCGGTCGCAAATTTAAGAGCAATTACTTCTGTTATTCTTGCGAGTCCGGGCTTGTCAACTGCATTGATAATCTCTTCAAGACGTTTAACATTTGCTGCTGTATCAATAATGACAATATGATTTGTCTCTTTTACGGCAATAATATTGCCTGATTTTTCGCCGATACTTTTGAGGGATGCAACAATTTCGCTAGCAGAGATGTTTTCCAGCAAGACAATTCTTGTTATTAAACCAAGCGATGTATTTATATCTGTTCCGTCAGGTACGAGCGGAGCAACCGGAGATCGCTTGTCCCTAAGCTTCATAATTCTAAATATATCATCTTCCTCAATTACACTGCAGTTAACAGATTCAAGAATTGATGTGAAAAGCGGATATACGTCATTTACTTTTATTTTTGGGGATATAACTGTTATTAGACCTTCTACACCTTCATCAATAACAAACTTTTTGCCTGTAATATCGCCTATAAGCTTTACAAAAGTTGTAATCTCCACCTGATTAAATGTGAAATTAATCAGGTCGCCATCTTTTCTTACATACTCATTTGTTCCACTGCTTTCAAATACAATCTGTCTGTTCGAACCTGTAGTTGTGGTACTTGCTGCTTTGTCTTTAGCATTGTCAGCCGGTTTTGAAGCATTGCTGTTCTCGTTGTCACTCTGAGCATTATTGTTTTCTGCTCGACGTTTACTCTCCATCTCTCGAACAACCTTCCGAAAATCCTGTGAGTAACTAAAAATACTCATAATAAGAAGTAAAATTGTAAATATTATTTTCATCTATTTCCTGTTCAACATAAATCTATCTGTTGTTCTGATATATTAAGGTTAGCCAAAACCTGATTATTGCCTGAAAAAGTGTTTTTTTTATAATTTATGTCGTTTTTAAACTTTTATTTCAAGACAAACATTGGTACTATAGTATATTATTACCGTTTTAACAAGAAAATAGATTTAAAAGTCGAGGAAAAGATGAATTTGAAAAAAAGAGCTGAAAATTTTTTAAAAGATAACAATTTTAATATAACAATGGATATTGATAAAATTCTGGAAAACTTTCTTGCAGAAATGAATGCCGGATTGGCTGGTGCAGATAGTTCTCTGCAGATGCTCCCGTCATATCTGGACATCGAAAAAAAAGTCCCTTTTGATAAACCTGTGATTGTCTTAGATGCCGGCGGAACAAATTTCAGAATCTGCCTGGTCTCGTTTGATGAAAATGGAAAACCGTCAATTTCAAATTTTCAGAAGCGTCAGATGCCCGGTATTGATAAAGAGATTTCTAAAGAAGAGTTTTTCAACATTGTTGCAGATATTCTTAAACCATACTTAAGTAAAGCAGATAGCATTGGTTTCTGTTTTTCTTATGCAACAGAAATTCTGCCGAATGGTGACGGAAAATTACTTAACTGGTCAAAAGAGGTTAAGATTCCTGAGTTGGTAGGCGAGTATGTCGGTTCAGGTATTATTAAAGCTTTGGGAAGACCTGGAAAAGATCATAATATTGTACTTCTAAACGACACTATTGCAACCTTACTTTCCGGCAAAATGGTTGGTTTTTCAAGTCATTACTCAAGTTATATTGGTTTCATTCTCGGAACCGGAACAAATACTGCATACGTGGAGGCAAATAAAAATATCGGTAAGGTTGCTGATTTGTCAGAGGGTGCGCAGGCGATCAATGTGGAATCAGGCTGTTTTGCTAAAGCTCCAACTTCTAATTTTGACGATTCTCTGAATGCAAAAACTGACAACCCAAAGCAATATCATTTTGAAAAAATGATTTCCGGTGCATATATGGGATCTGTCGGACTTGAAATGCTGAAGAAAGCTGTGGAAGCAGGTTTGATGTCACCCGACGCTTCAAAAGAAATTTTAAACTGGAAGTTTTTATCAACAAAGGAGCTTGATGATTTTGTCGGAGATCCATCTGCGGAGGGTATTTTTAACAGACCTATATTCACGGATGATGATAAAGAATTGATTTATCATTTTGGTGCAGCCATAACAAAACGTTCTGCAATCTTAACGGCAATCAATATCAGTGCCGCTGCAATAAAATGCGGCGAAGGAAAAAGTCCGCTAACTCCTCTTTGTATAAATATTGATGGTTCAACTTTTTATAAAACAAATCATTTGGCATCAATTGCAGAAGAATATCTTCGAAAAATTCTTGATGGCAGGGGGGTCTACTACAAGATAACAAAGATTGATGATTCACCTGTTATCGGTGCTGCAATTGCAGGTCTTACACATTTTGAATAAAATATGAAATTTTTAGAACGCAGAATTTATAGTTTTAGATATGCTTTTAAAGGGCTGCTTCTGGTCTTAAAGACCGAAGTGAATATACGAATCCATATGGTTATATCAGCAATCGTTCTTTTACTTGCTGCTTACCTGAAAGTTTCTCGTACGGATTGGGTTTTTTTGATTATTGCTGTTTTTATGGTAACTTCAGCAGAAGTCTTTAATACTTCAATTGAACATCTTGGCGATGCTGTTACGAAAGAGAAGAACAAATATATTGGTGCGGCAAAAGATGTTGCAGCGGCAGCTGTTCTTATCTCTTCCGTAGGTGCAGTTTTAATAGGGTTCATAGTGCTTTTGCCCTATCTTATCAACCTTTTTAAGTAATTCAGAAAGATATTCTATCGCTTTTAAGCAACCCAATCCAAGGGTTTGTGTAAAATGATAATTGTCGGGCTGCTAAAAATAAAATATCTTAATTATTTCCCCTCTAAAATAGCGACAACTTTGTGATTTATGCCTGATGCTGCTTTGGAACCCCCGGGAAAAAACAACCAATCCCTCCCCCGTAGAAGTCGAACAAAAAAGTCTCACCCGCAGAAATTGTGACAGAGCAAAATTTAAAATATGAAAATATTCAAAGAAATAAAACCGGGTTCAATGCGTGAAACAGTAGATATGGCATTGCCGATGATTGTTTCAAGCGCTTGCGATACCTTGATGATCTTTATCGATAGAGTTTTTCTTTCAAAAGTAAGCACTCATAATATGAATGCATCTATGCTTGGTGGTCTTTCCATCGCAACTTCTCAAAAACTTTTCAAAAAAATATGCCGTAAGTTAAAAAAAATGGAAATATTTCTTTTTTTTGTTGCAAAATTATGATATGTATGATTACATAT
>CAYTUX010000007.1:0-4242 GCA_964441455.1 uncultured Victivallales bacterium
GACTTTCTTTATATAGTTTTTTAACTCAAAACTATATAACAGGGGTCACTTTCATTTTCCGCACCTTTTTTTTGTTAAAATTGCAAAATATTTCATAAAAAATCAATAATATCAGTCAGTTTGGGAGATTAAGAATTATTTTGTTCAGGTATAGAGATCAAGATATCTGAAGTTATATCAGTTATTTTTTAAAAATATATTTGCATATTTAGTTTTTTATTGCTATTATTTATAAATATCTTAAGAGATGTAACTAAATTCTGTTAAATACTATATAAGAAAGTAAACTTTATGATAGCAAAAACAACGTTCAAAGAAAAAAACTATTTATGGATGACAATAATCATTATTATAGTTTTATCTGTATATAGATTAACCAGAGCAATACAACCTTTTGAAAACT
Organism: uncultured Victivallales bacterium; assembly: GCA_964441455.1. Classification (GTDB taxonomy): domain Bacteria; phylum Verrucomicrobiota; class Kiritimatiellia; order JAQICX01; family JAQICX01; genus JAQICX01. Next base: position 404 of record CAYTUX010000007.1, read on the forward strand.
TACTTTCTGATTATCTTGACATAAACCTGACGATAGTTATTGAAAATATATTATTCGGGTGGTTGTTAGTACTTCTTTGGCTTGCTTATAGACAATGGCGTAATATTGCTATCAGGAAAAAAGAGGTTGAAAAAGCTCTTCAGAACATCAGTCCGGATATATATATATATGCAGATAAAAATATGTTTATTAAAAGATGCAGCAAAACAGTTCAATCCATGCTTGGTTATGCACCTGAAGACCTTTTAGAAAGACCTGTTCGTTCGATTGTTACAATGGATGACGAAGATGTTGATGTTGATTTAATTGCACATATGGATCAAGACTTTAAATATCATAATGGATATATTACATCTAAAGCAGGAGAAGATGTTCCGGCACTTATTATTATTAATGAGTTAGAGTACAATCTTGGAAATATTATAATGATAAGAAATATATCTGATATTAAGAAGGCCAAGACAGCTCTAAAGGAGTCAGAAAACAAGTATCAGATTCTTATTGAGTCCGCCCCTGTTGGCATAATGTCAATTGATGCAGATTTAAAAATTACCGATATGAATACCCAACTTCTGAAAGTTTTAAATATTCATGATAAATATGAAAATGCATATTTGGAGGATATTGAAGAACTTAATGATGAAGAAATTATTGATAATTTTCATAAATGTATGTCCAGCAAGAAGCATTACAAACTTGACAAATGGACAAAGGTGATAAACGGTGATCAAGTATATCTTGAACTTCATTGGGCACCTATTATCTCAGATAATAAATCAGTACTTGGAGTTCAATGTATTTTTGTTGATATAACAGAGCGAACACAACTTGAAAAAAGTTTTTATCAGGCACAGAAAATGGAAGCAGTTGGCAGACTTGCCGGAGGTATTGCTCATGATTTCAACAATCTTCTAACTGTTATATCCGGTTATTCAGCTGTAATAATTGCACATTGCAAAAAGACTGGTGATGATGAAACTCTATCCTTCATCAAAGAGATAGATAATTCAAGTAACATGGCAGCAAGTTTAACACAAAAACTTTTAACTTTTTCAAGACGTAATAAAGTTTTGCAGCAGAATATTGATATCAATCTTTCAATTTTAGAGTTAGACAAGATTATTCGCCATTTAATTGGTGAGAACATTGAACTTATTGTATTGCCTAAGAAGAATGTTTCAACAATCAAAATGGATCCAAGTCAGTTAGAACAGATTCTTATAAACCTTGTTATTAATGCAAAAGATGCAATGAGTTCTGGAGGAAAGATAACGATATCTACAACAGAAGAGTTTATTGAAACATCAGAAGATGCTTTATATAATTCTATAATTCCCGGCAACTATGTTAAGATTACAGTTAGTGACACAGGAGAAGGAATGACAGAAGAAGTTAAACGTCAAATCTTTGAACCATTCTTCTCTACAAAAGATGTAGGTAAAGGAACAGGACTTGGTTTGGCAACAGTTTATGGTATTGTAAGTCAATCAAATGGTTATATAATTGTAGATACTGTCGTTAATAAAGGAACAAGTTTCCATGTCTGTATTCCTGCCATTGAAGAAAAAGTTGATATGAGTTTAGAGGAAGATGATGATATTTCTCTGCCAAAAGGTAGTGAAACTATTCTTGTTGTTGAAGATGAAACGAGTGTTCAGGTATTTGTTGAAACTATCTTAAAAGATCTTGGATATGTTGTATTAAAAGCATCTAATGGCGAGGAAGGTTTACGAGTTGCAAAGCAGAATGAGTACAAGATTGACTTATTATTGACAGATGTTGTCATGCCAAATCTTGGTGGTTACGAGATGGTTACAGAAATAAGAACAATCATGCCAGAACTGAAGGTAATATATATGTCAGGCTATGTAAATTCTACAGCAGTACCACAAGATATAACTAATAAAAACACAGACTTCCTTCAAAAACCATTTACTGCATTAATGTTGGCAACAAAGATAAGAATTGTTCTTGAAGAACTTGAAGATTAAAATATGGTCGGGGTAGCAAGATTCGAACCTGCGACCTCTTCGTCCCGAACGAAGCGCGCTGCCAGACTGCGCCATACCCCGAAATTTTGGTGTATACTATAGATTATCATCAAAAATGTCAAAAGAAAAGGTTTGATTTATGAATAAAAATATAAAAGCAATTTTAATAAGTATAGTAGCTCTACTCATTGTGTCATTTATGTATATTGGTGGTTTAATCTATGATGCAAAACGTGATGTAGCCAATGAAAAGAGAGAAGAACTTAATGTTCAAGCCCAAGAAACTCCGGAAAATTCCTCTAACACAAATATTGTAATTCAAGAGAAAGATATAAAGAGTAAATCTTCAAAAGAAGTTTCTTCTCCTTAGTCTCATAGTTAATAAAAAGAGGCTCTTTCTGTACTACAACCATTCATATTGCCATTTCGCTTTGCTCCATTGCTTTAGACATGCTAAAGCCTCACTTCGTGTTTTGTTTTTTGCCATTTCGCTACGCTCCGTTGCTTTAAACACACGACCATAGGGAGTGAGGCTGGAGTATACGACAGCAATGAAGCGTGGCGTAATGTCCTACTTTAAAGCCTCACTCCCGCTGGTCGTGTGTGGTTAACCTTTTTTCTTTTCTTAATCTGCGTTAATCTGCGAAATCTGCGGACAAACCTCTTGCTGACTTTTTCTCTTCTTCCTGATTTTAAATTGACTTTGTCGCGGTCTCAATCATTGCAAAATAATTCTCATGGGGAATGTATTCCGGTACACTATTGCCCGTACCAAGAGCATAAGACCCATCCTGTGAAGATCTGTCAATCATTTTCCTGGATCTTTGTGCAACTTCTTCCGAACTCCTTCGGCATACAAAATCAAGATCAATTCCGCCTAATACGGCAATTCTTTTATGGTAGATGTCGTATGCTTTCTCAACCGGCATTATATTGTCCTCATAAGAATGCTTGCCGTCATATCCCAAATCATCAATAATCTTATCCATAACCTTTTCCAGATTACCGCATGAATGCAAAATAACCGGTTTGCCGGCTTTATGTCCAACTTCAACAATCTTTTTGTGCCATGGAAATAAAAACTTTTCAAAATCGGCAGGACATAACATTGTCTGTGTGTTGAATCCCCAATCGTCATTTGATATTATGGCACCAACAGAATTGAATTCAACAACTTCTTTATAATAATCTACCAATGCTTGTCCTACTTTATCAAAGACTTTCTTAAGAAGTTCCGGATTATCAACAGTCATAAGACACATTGTGTCGTATCCAATCAGTGTAATGACATTTTCCAGAACACCCCCGGGACCAAATGGTATGCCTTTCATTCCATCAGGAAGAAGATTTCCTATCTTTTCATACGGAGAATAATCAAAAGTTTTTACTTTAGGCCACCGGTATGCTTCAAAACTTGCTTCATCATATATAGAGTGGTACTCATTCAGAGAAATAGTCTGCTTACCTTCATGTTGTGCTCCACGTCCAAAGTGAAAATCCGGTGGAGGTGTCAGTGTTACATAATCATAGCCTGCTGATTCAAATGCTTTGGCAAGCCATTGAAATTCTTCAACCCTTCCTCTTTCAGGTTTAGAATATCCCGCAAGTTTTGTATATAAATCACCATTTAGAAAAAATTCAAAAAGTGTCGGCCGTGTTGGTTTTTCACGGTTTAATACACGAAGTATATTGTCAAAATTTGGAGTACGCATATTTCTTTCCTTAATTAATATTATTTACTTATGCTAAAGCACACATTCGTCACCTTTTTACGTCTGATTTCCTATGATTTAATTTTAAATAAATTTTTGTAACCGTTCACGGTGTACAATTTGTAGCTCAAGAACC
>CAYTUX010000008.1:0-13986 GCA_964441455.1 uncultured Victivallales bacterium
TTTTTTAACTCAAAACTATATAACAGGGGTCACTTTCATTTTCCGCACCTTTTTTTTGTTAAAATTGCAAAATATTTCATAAACATCAATAATATCAGTCATTTTAGGAGATTAAGAATTATTTTGATGAGGTATGGATATCAAGATATCTGAGTTTAAACCTGTCGAATGTGCTTAGCAATCAGGAGAAGATTCAACAGTTTTTGCATTATTTACATCAGGATAGTCATTGGCAGGATTGGCAGCTTGAGCAGGCTCGACATGCGGTCGCACTGTAGTCCTGTACGGAGAACGCAGATGTGCGATAATTCATTCGGTTGCGGGTCAACCACCAAGGTGCCCCTCTGCTTTCTCTACTTGAATCTTAAACTTTTTTCTTTCTTCTTTGAGTACCATAAGGAATAGAGGAACAGAACAACTCCACCTGCCACAATCAACAAGCTGATTAACTGTGCTGTATTTATATTAGAAATCTTCTGACGCTCATCGCCCCTAAAAAATTCCATTACAAACCTAAGCAAACCATAAAGCATCAGATAGCATGATGCTGTAATGCCGGAAAACTTCTGCCTTCTTAAAATAAACACAAGGACAAGAAAGATTACAATGCTAAAAAAAGCTTCATATAGTTGTACAGGATGCATAGACAGTGTACAATGAGAACTGCTGTCAATCAGTTTATGATGTACCTGTTCAATCCATGGAGATGAATTAACAGGATATTCCACGCCGATAGGTAATTCTGTTACTTTGCCATAACAGCAGCCATTAAGAAAACATCCCACCCTGCCAAATGCCTGACCAATGGGAAGTGAGGTTGCGGCAACGTCAGCAATTGGCAGAGCCGGCTGTTTCTTAATATTCACATATATAAAAGAACTTAAAATACCACCTATTAACCCGCCGTAATATATTAAACCACCGTTCTGCAAGGCAAACATTGACAGAGGATGTTCTGAAAACTCCGTAGACCAGTTGGCTATCACATAAGCAATCCTTGCACCAACAAGCCCTCCGACAAGTATCCAAATCAACATGTCAGAAATAATCTGCTCTTTAATACCTTCCCGTTTTGCCTGATAGTTCATATTAAAAAAGGCAACTAAAAAACCTGTTGCCATCATAACACCAAACCATCTTATTGAAAAATCACCTATTTGTATAAAAATCGGATGCACAAAACAACTCCTAAACTTTAAAAATATCCATTAAATTACCAACAATTATCCACATATAACATTAAAAACACAAGACTCTCCCAGAAAAGCAAATTTATATTTGACTATACCCTCTACATTTGTTATAAATCTGTTTTGATAAAGTTTTTAAGAAAAAGAAATTTATTTCTGGAGAGTATCCAGTATTTTTTAATTATATAATTAAGTGGATTTTCTTTCAAGTATAATATAGGAATTTCGGAAAATGCAAAATAATGAAGAATTACAGCAATATATAGAGTCAGTTGATTCCATGATATGTGATGGTTGTGGCGTAGAGTTTGATGTTGAAGATTTCGAACCATTTAGTATGCTGGAATGTCCTCAATGCGGAAAAGAAGATATTGTACCCGGTAAATTAGATAATTTTTTGCTTATTAAACCTCTTGGTGCAGGCGGAATGGGTGTTGTATATAAAGGACATGATATCGGACTTGACAGAGACGTTGCGGTAAAAATCATGTCTAAAAATCTTGGTGCAGACAAAGAATTAGTCGAAGACTTTAAAAGAGAAGCTCGTTCTGCCGCCAAGCTGAATCATCCAAATATTGCACAGATATATGCTGTTGGAGAAAATGCAGGAATTAATTATATTGTAATGGAATATGTTCCCGGCAACAGATTAGACCAGATGATTGAGCCTGATAAACCTCTTGATCAAGCTGTAGTTCTTAAAATAGGTATTGACATCGCAAGCGGTCTTCAAGATGCAGGTAAAATTAATTTAATACACTCTGATATTAAACCTGAAAACATTCTTCTGAATAAAGATAATATTGCAAAACTTATTGATTTTGGTATCTCATCTTTCGATGGTCTAAATAAAGTTGAAAACAATGAAATATGGGGAACACCTTACTATATATCACCGGAAAAGGTGAAAAAAGAGGCTCTCGATGTCCGATCAGACATATATAGTCTAGGAACAACTTTATATCATGCCTTAGCAGGTATTCCTCCTTTTGAAGCTGACACTCCAACCGATGTGATCACAATGAGATTCAAAGAAGACCCAAAACCACTTCGTGATATTCGTCCCTATATTCATGCAGATGTAGAACGCATTATACATAAAATGATGCAGTTAAACCCTGACGACAGATACCCGACATACAAAGAGTTAATTCAGGATATGAATGAAACTTTTGAAAAACTTACCGGTGTAAGAGTTGAAATTCCAAAATCAAGTATTGAGGATGATAAACCACAAACAGGGAGTAAGAAAAAACTGATAATCAAAAAGAGCGGAACTCATCCAGCTGTACAGCCCCAAGAAACAACCACTGAAGAAAATGAAGAATCAGCACCTATGCCAACTTCAACTAAGTCTGGCAAAAAGATTGTCATGAAGAAAAAAAGCAAGCCTGTTACTGCCGCCCAACAACAGGTTAATCATGCAGAAAATGTTGACATAGAAGATGATAATATTCTTGAACTCAACAATGAAAAGGAAGAAGCTCCGATAATGTCAGATTATATGTCCTCCATGGTGGATGGAGATAAAAAGAAAAAGAAAAAACCTAAAAGCAAAACTGCGAAGATTGTTACTATTGTTCTTTTTTTGATTTTTATACCTATTATTATTGGCGGCAGTATCTTCGGGATTATTTTTTACAGGGCTATTACAGCTGAGAAAACAGAACTTCAGACAGAGATTACATACATCGACAATAAGCAATCAGAGATATCTGACCTTAAAAACAAAATGCAAGACGTTGTTGACCGCATAAAAACAAGAGATTCAGAAGTGATGACAGAAGTAAATCAATCTATTGAAATGGTTTTTGCTATAACCGGGGAAAGGCTTGCTATACCACCTTTGCCTGAAGATGAACAGTCTGTAGAAGAAACCACGAATGTAGTAAGCTCAACAAATCAGGTTGTTGCGGTTGACACCAATACAAATCAGGTTGTTGCGGTTGACACCAACGCTGTTAAATCAACTCCTGAAGCAGACACCACATCTGCCTCTCCTGTTGATACCGTTGAAAAACATGAATCAATCAAAAAACTTGAAGAGCAGTTTGAAGCCGCAAATATAATAAAATCAAAAGTAATTGAAGCAGAGAGTATTATTGAAGAAGTTGACAATGTGGTAGCTGAGACTCAAGAAGGTACTAATAGAGTAACATCTGCAAAAATTGATACCGCATACTCAAAAGTGATCGAACTTGCGAATCAGATGCAGTCTATACAAGCTGATGTATCAAAAGAGGTTTCAAATGTACAAAGAGCAACTACAAGTATAAAAAAGATGAAAGAAGATCACGAACTGAATATTGCCGATCAAAAGGCTGCCGAAGAATTAGCTGCAAAAAAGGCGGAGGAAGAACTGGCAAAAAAACAGGCGGAAGAAGCAAAACAACGAAAAATCGAGAATGATAAAGAACAGGTTCGAATGGCACGAGCAGAAGTTGATGATTTAATTAAGCAGAATGACTATTTATCTGCATCCAGGAAGATTAATAGAACTGTCATAAGAAATTTGAATACTCAGGAAGGCAAAGAATTCTTGAAATATCAGCAAGATAGACTTCAATATTTAGAAGATTATAAAAAATTTTTAATTAAAGAGTTTGAAAAAGAACCATTAAAACTTATGTCCATGCCTAATGTTACAGGAGCATCTATTGTAGGATTAAAGTTCGATAACAAACTTGTTCCCTGGAGCAAAGTTACTGCAGAACAGATATTAGCTTTTGCCAATCACTATCTTGGAGATCCAACAGCATGGACAACGCCACAGACAAACAAGCTTAAACTTAGAGAGCTGGCAAAGATGCGTTTAGCTGTTGCTATATACTGCTACGAAATTGGAGGAGTCCAGGCATACCCGCTTGCAAAAGCATATGCCGATCAGGCAATTAGTGACTTGCCAAACTACAAAGATGATGCACATAATATGATGCCGGAAATCTTTGAAATGGATGATACCAGCAACAACAACGAAGGATTCTAAAAAAAACAATATTCAAACATATGCCAAATCTTAAAACAAAAAATGGCATTAATGGGTTCTTCGTAAATTATTTCAGTCTGCAATGTACAAAGTTAATAAGAGAATGATATTGAATCAAGGAATATTGATGCTTTGTCTGCATCTTTGATATTTATTTCAAATTCATTAATATTATCGGGCAGATTCAACAAATTGGTTGATAAATCAGCAATAATAATTCTTCGGTTTCCTTTTTTGCTCCAATCAACTATATCAATGGACAAAGGATAATCTTTGCCGCGACTTGTCAAAGTTAACTTTTCGAGGTTCTCTTTTAAAGCTTGACTTTCTATAGTTCCAAGAGTTGAAACTCTTAAAGTCATTTTAATTTTTTCTTTGTTAAACACAGAAAAAACAGTTGATTGAGGAACAGCAATAAATGGATCAATATATTTGCCATCTTTTCTGCTTTCGCGGTCCCAATGGTATTTACCGTGCCAGAAAGGTTTTGAGCCAGGCAGGGTCAAAAGTGCTGCGGGCATATTTTCATAACTTTGAAACATCAGAGTTGAATTTGTTGAGAAAGCTTTTGCAGCAATCACAATCGGCAATTTTTTTGGAGAGAACATTTTCAGTTCTGTTTTGCCGTTAAGAAAATCATTTGGCATATTGTAAAGATTAATACCTGATATAAGTTGATTTGTTACAGATATATTTCCTGATGTCAAAACAATTTCTTGTTTTTTAGAAACAACATCAGAAGCATCTGCAGTCCAAAGAATTAATTTTGTTGGAGATTGTGAATCCATAGAATATTTTATGATTCTCTTTTCAGCATTGCGTTTTGTTATTTTACTGACAATAACCTTACCATATTCATTAAACATTGGTGCAATCTGAGAAACCGCATCAATTTCATAGTGCAAATTCAAATCTTGTTTTCTCCAGTACTTAAATGGCATATCGTCGCTCTGCATCTCAATATAAAATGCATTTTTGCCTGCTTCAATTTTGTCATCAAACATTTTAAACTGTACATCTTTGTCAACAAAAATATCCCAATGTTCACCTGTTGAGAGCAGCCAGCTGAATTTTTCCGCACCTGTAAAATATGTTGTCCATGAATCTATAATAGGATTAAAACATATATATACATCATCTTCGCCAAACTCTTTTTCTATCTTTTCTTTATATGCAAGGCAATATTTTTTCTCCTGCACTAACGATTCAAAACCTTTTGCATAATTAAACATAAAAAACATGCATACTAGAGTCAAAATACCTGTCAAAATCTTTTTAATGATTAAATCATGCTTCTGCTGTTTTGAAATATGAAACACCAGATCAATAAATTTGGAAAGAGATAAAGCTGTCATAGGGAGCAATAGGAGAGGGATTATAACTGCATATCTGCCAACGACTTTGTCATAACAACTGTAAAACAGGAAAAAAACCAAAGAGCCTGATAAAAGAGCTATAGATAATCTGTAGTTAATTAAAACTGCCGTCAAAGAACACAATAAAAAAAGCCATAATATATATTTTCCAAGTGTTCCCTCAATATATCTATACAAATTTTTGCCTGTAGAGGAAAAGTTTTTAATAGACATACCTTTTTCAAATCCTGAAAAATCTTTTCTGGCACTGTATTGGGAGACAAGTTTTTCCACCTGTATCTGTTCCGCCGGTTTAACATTCTTTTTGGTTTCATTGATTGATTTCGGACTCGGTTTCAGCACCAAATTATTCATCTGCCCTGCCACATAAAAAGGTCGTCCTTCGAGAATATTCTGACCAAAAAGAGGAAGAAGTCCTACAATCAGTCCTGCAGTCATCAGCAACATTGATTGGACAAATTTATTTAGCCGTAAACCTTTAAATGACAGGAGAAGATATAGACCGGCAGGTATAATAAAGAGAATATCAGGCACCCTGCACCAACAAGCTATGCCTATACAGAATGTTCCGAAAAACAGTTCAGACTTCCCGACTTTACGGTTAACACCAATGCAACATAACATAAAACCCAAAAGTCCAAAAAAATGGGCACTTGCATCCCTTAAACATTCTGACAACATGAAAATGCCATAAGCAAAACCAGGAATTAGTAACAAAAGTAATATTGTAACAAACCCTGGTAATGGTTTTTTATTTATAACATCCCTTGATAATAGAGAGATAATAAAAAGAAATCCAACAGTGAAAAATGCAGAGACAAAGAATGGTAGTTCCCAGCTTATATACGAGAACAAAAATAAAAAGAAAGAAAATCCGCCTTCAGTTTTAAGGCTTATATGTTCTCCGGTTCCGGCAAAGAGTACCTTAAAGTTTTCAGGAAAATAGTCTCCTCGAAGCTTACACAGATCGTCAATATAAAATTGGCTGTCTCCATAGATATAGTATTGACAAAACGATATGCAGACAAGTGCAACAAACAAAAAAAGCAACAAATACAAAAAGTTAAAAACATTAATCTTATTTTTCAATGTAAATTTCTGCATTTATTGCTATCCTGCAATCTTAGAAAATTGTATATATGAATGGTGCAACTGTCTGACCTGCAACTACTAGAATTGCAATCATCAAAAGTAACAAAACAACCGGTATTATCCACCAAGCCTTGTTACGGACAGCAAACTGTCCAAACTCTTTTAAAAGACGCCCCAAGTGTTTAAAAAATATCATTTTTTCTCCAAAGTATTCTTTTTATTTTTAAATAATTTTTAATTATACAAAAATAAAACAAAAAAAGCAACCTTCATTTTTAGTTTCTGCTAAAATCCCTGTTTTTATGGTTGATTTTTGTTTTCGGTCGGCGGCCCAGCTACTAACATATCAGAAAAACAATCCTATATAAAACTCCAATGTAAAGTTAATAGCTGGGCAACCCTCCCGATGTGTTATAATATTGTCTTGTAAGAACGGGAGGAGGAACCCCTCCGTTCTCGCAAGCTCGTCCACCTCCTCCCGCAGTGCGGGACTAGCGGAGCTAGCCGGGGAGGAGCTAATACGTCCTCGGCGTCCGCTAAACTAATTTTCTAATTTATCACCCAACGGGTGATAAAAGTATAATTTAAACCCTGATTTCATTGATTTAAAAAGATGTTTATCCTCTCAACCAGAAAAACAGGGAATTTCTCTTCAATTTTTATTTGACATTGACTTTGTTTTGTCTTTAATTTATACTATTATAATTAATTTATTAAGAAATATAAAGGATGAATATAATGAATGTTGTAGAAAAGATTTTATCGGAACATTTAGTTAGTGGCGAACTAATTCCCGGAACAGAAATTTCAATAAAGATTGACCAAGCTTTAACACAGGATGCTACAGGTACAATGGCATATCTGCAATTTGAAAGTATGGGACTTGATAGAGTTAAAGCTGACCTAGCTGTCAGTTATGTTGACCATAACACAATACAGGTTGGTTTTGAAAATTCAGATGACCATGACTACCTAAGAACTGTTGCAAAAAAATATGGAATAGTTTTTTCTAAGCCCGGCAACGGAATCTGTCATCAGCTGCATCTTGAACGTTTTGGTGGTCCCGGGAAAACTCTTTTAGGTGCGGACTCTCACACGCCGACCGGTGGCGGTATTGGTATGATTGCAATTGGTGCAGGTGGTATTGATGTTGCGGTTGCTATGGGTGGGGGTGCTTTCTTCTTAACAGCACCACAAGTCATTAAAGTCAACCTGACCGGCAAACTGTTTAATGGTGTTTCAGCAAAAGATGTTATTTTAAAGGTACTGGAAATTATTTCAACCAAAGGTAATGTTGGCTGTATGATTGAATATGCCGGCGAAGGAATAAGCACTTTGGATGTTCCTTCTCGTGCAACAATTACCAATATGGGTGCAGAATGTGGTGTGACTACATCTGTATTTCCAAGCGATGAAATTACAAAACAATTTTTGGAAGCTCAGGGTCGTGGGGATGACTGGAAAGAGCTGAAAGCAGATGACGATGCTGAATATTATAAAGTTATTGATATTGATTTGTCAGAGCTTGAACCAAGAGCCGCTTGTCCTCACTCGCCCGGAAATATTGCAACAATTCAGTCTTTGAAAGGTAAGAAAGTTAATCAGGTTCTTATTGGATCATGCACAAACTCTTCGTACAGAGATTTGAAAACAGTTGCTCTAATGCTTAAAGGCAGAAAAGTTAATTCTGATGTCAGTGTTGGTATTGCTCCAGGATCAAGACAGGTTGTTTCAATGCTTGCCGGCGAAGGTCTTCTTGGCGAACTTATTAAGTCTGGTGTTAGAATTTTAGAAAACAGTTGCGGTTTCTGCATTGGCAACTCAATGTCTCCAAGTACCGATGCTGTAAGCTTGAGAACATCAAACAGAAATTTTGAGGCTCGTTCCGGTACAAAATCAGCTCAGCTTTATCTGGTAAGCCCTGAGACAGCTGCTGCTGCCGCTTTGACCGGTGAATTTACAGATCCAAGAGAACTTGGCTTTGAAATTGAAACATTTGACATCCCTGCAAAATTTGAAATTGAAGATTCAATGTTCTTGTATGAGGAAACAAAAGGTGTTGGAGTTCCGGGAACAGAAGTTCTTAGAGGACCAAATATTGCAGATGTTCCAAAGGCTACTCCATTATCAGATTCATTTGAAGGTGTTGCAACTATTAAAGTTGGTGATAAAATCACAACAGACCATATTATGCCTGCCGGTGCACGTCTAAAATATCGTTCAAACATTCCTGAATACTCAAAATACGTTTTTGAAAATACAGATTCTGATTTCTATGATAATGCCATTGCAAACCGAGATAAAGGTTTGGCTAACTTTATTATTGCGGGCGATTCATATGGTCAGGGATCAAGTCGAGAACATGCTGCACTGTGCCCAATGTTCTTAGGCGTTAAAGCTTTGATTGCAAAATCTGTAGAAAGAATTCATTACGCAAACCTTATCAATTTTGGTATTATTCCGTTTGTATTTGAAAATGAGAATGATTATGATAAGATTTCACAGGGTGATAGTCTAAAGATTGATGGTCTTTTAGATGCTCTTAAAACAGGAAAAGCAACTCTTGTTGATAAGGCAAACGGTGCAGAGATTCCTCTTGTTCTAAGGGTCTCAGAGCGTCAAAAAGGCATGCTGAAAGCTGGCGGACTTCTTAATACAGTTAGTCAGTCAGACAATTAGTGAGTTAGACAGTTAGATCATTAGAAATTTAGAAGGAAAAAATCAAAAAATTTTCTTAAAAAAATGTAATATTTTTTATTGCTATTCGTTAAGATATACAAACAAAAAAAACAGAGGAGAAAATAAAATGATAAGTGATAAATTACAAGTTGCAATTAATGATCAGATAAACAAAGAGTTATATTCAGAGTATCTGTATTTTTCAATGGCGGCATATTTGGAAAGGGTTGGTTTGTCTGGTTTTTCTAATTTTATGCGAGTACAAGCTCAGGAAGAGCATGCTCATGGTGTTAAATTTTATGAATATCTTTTGGAACGTCAAGGAAAGGTTATTCTTCAAGCTATTGATGCACCTGCCTCGGATTTTGATTCGCCACTATTTGTTTTTGAGGATACGTATGCACATGAGCAGTATGTGACAGCTTCAATAAATGATTTGATGACCATTGCAATTGAGGAAAAAGATTATGCGGCACAAAGTTTTCTCAAATGGTTTATTGATGAGCAGGTTGAGGAAGAGGCATCAATGGATAATGTTCTGACACAGATAAAACTTATTTCCGGCGATGGAAAAGGTATGTTCATGTTGGATAGAGAGTTAGGTCAACGAGTCTTTACTCCTCCGTCACCGGCAAATTAAGAATTATTAAATGTTAAAATTGTTTTATAGGGCAACCTTGAGTGTCTGCTCTAACTTATTTTTAACCTAACAAATATTGAGGTGTTTATTTATGAATGACAGAATAACTGAGTTAGAGATTAAGTTAGCTCATCAGGAGAAGCTTATTGATGAGTTAAATGAAGTTGTTACCGGACAGTGGAAAGATATTGATATTTTAAAGAAGAAATTTGTTTTATTGAATGAAATGATAAAGCAGTTTGATACAAAAAATTCAGAAGCAGATGAGTCACCTCCACATTTTTGAGGACATTTTTAGATTTGTTCCAGTTTTTCCTTAACTTTTTCAATTATAAAATCCGGGGTTGATGCACCTGCGGTCAGTCCAACCGTTTTGTATGGTTTTAGTGCTTTCACATCTATTTCGTCATGATTCTGTATGTGAAATGTGGGAAGTAATTTTTCTGCAAGTTTGACCAGTTGAATTGTATTTGCACTCTGTTTGCCACCAACCACCACCATGGCTTCTACCACTTTTGTTAAGTTCATCAGCTCTCTCTGGCGATTTTTTGTTGCGGAGCATATTGTATCTTCCACAGCAACTATCTTAAATTTTTTCTTTATTATTTCTGCAATTTCAAGAAACTTTTGATAATTTTGTGTGGATTGTGAAACGAGGCATACTTTGTCAAATATTTTAAGTTTTTTTATATCCTTTTCTGTTTTTATTATATGACCTCTATTTTGTGCAAAGCCCATCAGCCCTACGACTTCTGCATGACCTTCGTCACCATATATCAGTATTTCGTAGTCATCTTTTGCATATTTTGCTATGGTTGACTGTATTTTATAAACATATGGACATGTGGCATCTTCAAGATGCAGGTTAAAAGATTTGAGTAATTTATATCTTTCGGGAGGAATTCCGTGTGCACGAATAAGTATTATGGAATCATCTATTTCGGAAAAGTCATCTGCTTCAATAATATTTTCTTTTTCAAGTTTCTTCAACATTTCTGTGTTGTGTATAAGAGGACCATCGGTACGAACAGTTTTGTTTGACGCAAGATTTCTTGCTTGTTCAACAGCTCGTTTTACTCCCCAACAGAATCCTGCTGATTTTGCTAAAATTACTTTCATAAATTTTTTATGTTTCTTTATTTTCTTACAAATGATATTATTCAATAAATTCTTTAGAATTTTACATAATTCTTTCTTTTTGAGCAAGGGTTAATTTTTTGTGTATAATTTATTTTTAACAATATGTAGAGGTTTGGTGTTTTGAAAATTTTTAATAGTCCGCACGTTTTGCAGCAAGAACTTTTAGAGGCAAAAAGAAGTGGCAAAAGAATTGGTTTTGTTCCCACTATGGGATATTTGCATGATGGTCATTTGTCACTGATGCGTATTGCAAGAGATAAGACAGATATACTTGTTGCAAGTATTTTTATTAATCCTACACAGTTTGGACCTTCGGAAGATTTAGAAAGTTATCCTCGTGATTTTAAAAGAGATGAGATTTTATGTGAGAAAGAAAGTGTTGATTATCTTTTTTATCCCAACAGTGATGATATGTATCCTTCCGGATACAGCACATATGTTGATGAATTAGTATTGTCTAAAGTTCTTTGTGGAGCAAAAAGACCTCATCATTTCAGAGGTGTTGTTACTGTTGTAACAAAACTTTTTAATATTGTCATGCCTGATGTTGCTGTTTTCGGTCAGAAAGATGCTCAGCAGGTTCGTATTATTCAACAGCTTGTGCGGGATCTTAATTTTCCTATAGAAATAGTGGTCGGTCCAATTGTGAGAGATTCAGATGGTTTGGCAATGAGTTCTCGCAACTCATATCTTACAAAACAAGACCGTAACAAAGCTCTGGTGATTTATCAGTCACTCTTGCTTGCAAAATTATTGATTGAGGATGGAAAAGATGTTTTGTCAGTAAAGAGTGCAATGCTTGAGAAGCTTGGATATGTTAGTGGTTTAAGTGTTGATTATGTTGAAATAAGAAATTATGATACATTGGATGATGCAGAGAATTTTGAGTCTGTTATTTTGATTGCAGTTGCAGTCAAATTAGGCAAGGTACGATTAATTGATAATATAATAGTTTGGAACTAATTTAATGGCTGATATAAAAACAAAATGTAAAGATTGCGGCAAAGAAATGTTTGTTTCCGAGTATGCCGAAGAGGTTGTTTGTTCAAATTGCGGAAGTAGTTTTAGGGTCAAGGATGATGAGGAAGAAAAGCAAATTGCGCAGGAGAAGAAAGATGCATTAAAGGCACGTTCTGACTATGGTTCAGAAGGAATTCCTCAAACATTATCTGTTAATGAGATTTTAGTAAACTCTTTGGTGTCTAAAAAGAAAAATGTTCTTCAAGGGTTATATTTCAGGGCAGCTATTGCTTGCTTAAGTGTTGGTATCGTTTCTAGTATATGTAACTATACAGATTTTCTGCCACCAAGTGCCAAATCATTTTTAGAAACACATATGCCATGGCTTTTTATTGTACTGCATATTTTTATTATTCTTGCAGCCTTCAAAGATAATGTTTTTGATGGAGTATTATCATTAATCATTCCTCCTTATGCCTATTATTATATATTTTTCAAATCTGATGAGTATATGTTTAAAGCGATCTTTTTAGGTCTTTTAATTGGATATGGTGGTAATTATTTTCGTTTCTTAATTGATAGTAGTGATAATTTTATTACTTGGGGTAACAGAATGTTAGATGGAGAATATTAGGGGATTATTAATGAGCATATACAAGTTTTAGAAAGGAAGAAACATAATGAAAATGGTTAAATTTTTTAATTTAGGCATGGTTGATAATTAATATATATTATTTTTGTGAAAGAGGAATACTGATAAGTGAAAATATTCCTTAGATTTCTGGTTGATGATGTAAGCATGAGTTTTAATTAATAAAATCAATGAGTTACTTTTTGATTTTTGCCTTTTTGGGTGATAAACAGTGAAAATACTTTTCCATGACGATGAGGACATCGTCGCTCCCATTCCTACAAGACAATATTAGTCTGTACATCGGGGGGGTTGGCGTCCCCGCCGATCGAAAACAAAAATCAACCAGAAAAACAGGGAAATATTTCTGTTGACTTATATAAGGTTAATATGTATTATTTCGCCATATATACTTTTAGTAATTTTAATTTATAATATTAAGAAATAATAATTGGAGAAGATTGAAGATGAAAATTAAGAAGTTTAATAAGATGCCGGCTATATTTTGTATTGCAAGCATTATTGTAAATGTTTGTATTGCTGAAGCTTACAAAGAGAGAGCAAGAGTTCTTGCTGTTGAAAACCGTTTTGCACTTGTACAACTTGGCTTTGACATATCCGATGCTCTTGATATGGAGTATATCGTTTTTGATTCAACCTCTTCTGATTTTGCAAATAATATTGTTTATGTTTGGAATGATGGAATAAATGATTGGGTTAAAACGACAATGCCTGCATTTTTAAATGGGTCTCTTTTTTATAACAAGAGTGTAAACGATGTTCTTGTTATTACAGATTCATTAAATTCAATTCAGAAATTTGGAGCGAGGGCTTCATGGGCACCGAAAATGTTTGTTATAGATAAACTTGAGTATCCAAACATACTTAATTCTATAAATGATAAATATAAATTTACCCCGTCTCAATGGAATATTTTTTCGGAAAAGTATAATGTGAAAGTCGAGAATGTTGCAACTAATTCAAGCCGATATTCTCAGCCATTATGGGATTTTTCTTTGCCAAGTTTTACTGTTGAAGCACGACAGAATTCAGCAAATGCAGACCTTACACCAAAAGAACTGAAGAATTCAAGTGTTGAGGTATTGATTGTTGATACTGAGTTTTTGAGTTCAACAGATGAGGATGTCATGGTTGATGATGAGCCGGCAGACGAAGAAGTTGTTATCGTTAGAACTACAGAGGTAGTAGCTACAAACAACAAAGTAAAGGTTGTTGAATCTGTTGAAACTGACGCTATTGTGGAAGAACCTGTCGTTGAAGAGAAAGATGTT
>CAYTUX010000009.1:0-2930 GCA_964441455.1 uncultured Victivallales bacterium
TTGTAAAATTAAATATAACTATAATTGGTATTATAGATATTTAATTTATAAGATGGAACCTCTTTTTTTCTTTAGACACACAAATTGGGACGGTCTCAAAAATGCTTGCGGAATTACGACGAGATGTGGCTCAACGCAAATCAAGTTACAGAATGAGAGCACTAAAGATACTACCGCATATTTGTGGCTCATGCGGACGAGAATTTGAGGGCAAGCGCCTGAAAGAACTTACCGTCCACCACAAGGATCACAATCACAACAATAATCCTCCTGACGGGAGCAACTGGGAATTGCTTTGCATATACTGCCACGATCATGAACATGAAAAACAAAAGGATGGAAAGTATATGAATTCCGGTTCAGCATCTGTGGAATTTGAAGCATCAGGATTCGGAAATCCGTTCGACAATCTTGATTCTCTTATGAACAAAGATCAGAACTGACTTTCCCAAATAAATTCACCGGCATGAAAACGGCAATAAAAAAATCAAAGCATATCCAAATAACGAACAATTTTCATATTTATTTTCTCGAATACCTTGTTATGCGAACATTCGCATAAACCCTTGTATCGTAAGTTCCAAGGTAAAATTTTATTTCTTATCTCTTAACGCTCTTTTTCTCTTAGCAATTGCAATATTCTTTCGGATATCATCCGGAGTATGATAAACAGACTCAATATCTTCCCAAAGCTCAATTGCCTTGGCTTCCTTCCCTGACATTGCGTAAATAAAAGCCAGATTGTTCACTGCATTAATATAGGTTCCGTCTTTTCTTGAATTATAATCGATAGCTTCTTCATAATAATAAATTGCATCATTCGGTCTGCTCAAACACTCTGAAAGAAGATATCCCCTAAAATAAAAAGACCACTTATTTGGTCTGTTATTTTGGGCATCAGCCTCAAGAAAGTCATATGCCTCCTGATATTTACCATCAAGCCAGTAATTATAAGCAACTGCATATTTAACATCTTCAACCCCTGAATTCAATGCCGCTAAAACAATCTCCTTTGCCAAATCAATACGATCCCTCTGAATATAATAATTAACTTCATTGAAAAATATATTTATCTGCTTTGGAAAAACAGCTCTGGTTCTCTCCATCATTATAATGGGCTTCTGCCAGGCAACCAACCAGATTAGATTTGTTATATATAGATAGATTATATATATGCCCAATGCAAATGCCACAATATAATTTTTTGTTTTGCTTGTTGCAATACTTTGGCATATTGAACACAGCAATAAAACAATACCAATTGATGCATAAGCTAGATAATAATCACCATATGGACCATTCCTGAATGCAAACACATTGCTCACAGGGAGAAATCCAAGAATAATCCAGGATATTGCCAGACCAATTTTTGGAAATTCATTCTTTTTGAACAAAGCAAATAAGGTTGAACCAACAATTACAAGCCAGCAGATCATAATAGAATAAACCGATACCTCTCCCCATGAATAATATCCAATAATATATTGTTTACCATACGGAAGAAACCACAGTAATATATGGTGCATTGTAAACCATGCTGAAGAAAATACAACCTGAGTATCAGTAATGCTTGA
Source organism: uncultured Victivallales bacterium (assembly GCA_964441455.1). Classification (GTDB taxonomy): domain Bacteria; phylum Verrucomicrobiota; class Kiritimatiellia; order JAQICX01; family JAQICX01; genus JAQICX01. Next base: position 1,575 of record CAYTUX010000009.1, read on the forward strand.
CTCAAAGCAAGTATTTGGAACTACAAGCTTTACAGCACTATCGCCAGCTCCTTTAGAAACACTGACTCTTAAAAGAAAATAGCAAATAAGTGGTATAAGAAGATATAGATAATTAATCCATGTCCTCTTCAATTTAAAACTCTCAGGATACAAAAAGAAATCAATTGCAAAAAGCATTGCCAATATAGAAATTCCACCCTCATAACTAACTAAATTTAAGAATATGAGCAAACACATAAGGAGTAATAAATATTTCTGTTTATGGTTATCCACATTCTTCTGTTTAATATACAGATTCAAACAGAGTGTTCCAAACAGAACCATAACCATAATATTTGTGCAGCTGAACCATGCAAGCGTTGAAAGAAGTGTGGGTGCAATAATCCATATACCACCACCTATACTTCCCCACAAATCCGATTTCAAAATCCGGCTTAATAACTTGGAAACACTAAAGTATGTCGCAAAAGCAATAAGAAAAGTCAATATCCTGGCAAAATGCATCCCCCATGGTTTATCCAACATGAAAATCAAAAATAGAATATTCTTTACCGGTCTAAAAAAACCAAAAAAGTCATTTAAGAAAATTTGAGATAGAGAAAGATTTTTTATATAAGTTATCTGACCTTGATCGTCAACCATACTTAAAGGACAATTATATAAAATAATGCATATAATAATAAATGCCACTATCGTTAAAAGTCGAACATAAAAAACAGGCTTTCTATTAATCATACTTTAAACTTTCTCTTGAACCATAAGTCTAATTATTAATTTTTTTTCATCCATCTCGTATTTATTGCATCTCTTTTAACTCTTTTTCCGCATTTATATACCTTAAACAAGTAGATCCACAGTGCTCCTCATCTGGGAACGCTGAGCTCCAGCTCGACAATATAACATCTTCCTGCCCACAGCATGAAACTTAACACTTAGCACGTACCATTTAACACTTTTTTCAAAGGTGGCCACGCTGTTTGACGGCGGGGACGGAGGGGTCTTTCTATAAATCCGTTTATCTTTTTCTCTGTACTACAACCATTCATTTCTTTGTTTATTGCCATTTCGCTACGCTCCATTGCTTTAGACATGCTAAAGCCTCTTACCCTGCGGTCGTTTGGTCGATTATTTTTAAGCACTTTTATAACATTTTTATTATCAATAATTTATAAGACCATTTTTAACTTGTCAACTTTTCATGATAATGAGGACATTCGTTACACTGTCCGAGCCCACGGGACTCGGCTACAGGGTGTTGGGCAATCTGCCGTTAATTTGCAAGACTAAAACTGTAGCCGCGTCGCTCCGGCGCGGAAGTTTCACATCTTCTCTGTGTCCTCTGTGTTCTCGAGCGTA
>CAYTUX010000010.1:0-6762 GCA_964441455.1 uncultured Victivallales bacterium
TAGGACATTACACTACGTTTTCCCGCCATGCGGGATCGCAGGCTCCAGCCTCACTTCCTTTGTCGTGTCTCGGACACCTCCTCCCGCAGTGCGGGACTATCCCGCAAGGCGTGGACAGCCGGGGAGGAGCTAATACGTCCCCGCCGACCGAAAACAAAAATCAACCAGAAAAACAGGGATTCATCCTTCATATTTATTTCCCCCTCGACTTATCCACAACAATATAATATAATACCAATATTAAAACTTTAACAACTCTTTTTTTTGAAATAAAGAAAAGAAAAGGAAAAAGATGAAAGAAGAATTTATTTTTGGAATCCATGCCGTAGAGGCGGCAATCAAATACGAGCCCGACTCAGTTGTAACACTTTTAGTCGATAAATATAGAAAAGATCAAAAAATCAGAAACCTCATTCAACTTGCAGATGAAAATAATATAGAAGTCATACGAGAACACAAACAAAAACTTGAAAAAATGGCCGGAGGCGGCAGACATCAGGGAGTGGTAGCCGTTTATAAAAATAATATTAAAATATACTCGGAATCAGATATATCAGATATCATTAAAACCGCAGGAAAGGACTGTCTTGTGCTTATCCTTGATGGCGTAAAGGATCCTCATAACCTTGGTGCATGCTTCAGAAGTGCTGACGCAGCAGGCGTTGATATGATTATTGTTCCAAAAGATCGGGCGGTTGGACTTACTTCAACTGTAAGAAAAGTTGCTTGCGGAGGTGCTGAAAATGTGCCGTTTGTACAAATCACAAATCTGGCTCGAACAATGAAAAAATTAAAGGAAGATGGATTATGGCTCGTTGGAGCAGACGGGGAAGCTGAAAAAGAACTTTATGATATTGATTTCAAAAGTCCAACAGGAATTATCCTCGGTGCTGAAGAAGATGGACTACGAAGACTGACAAGAGAAAACTGCGACTTCCTCGCAAAAATTCCAATGCTTGGAACAGTTGAAAGCCTAAATGTCTCCGTATCAGCAGGTATCTTCCTCTTCGAAACCATAAGACAACGAAAAAAGTAAGGATAGATCTCGTGTCTACCAATAAACCAATCAAAACAATTGTTTTGATATAACAAATCAAAACTCTTTGATAAGTTTAAAACAAAATTTGATATAAGCGTTGCGTTTAATTTAATTACCCGCTATGCGATTTGCTGCTTGAAAAGCCATTTTGGTTTTTATGAAATAAAAAACCAAAACTGCACTTCAAGTTGTGCCGAGATTTTGCTTTGAAAACAGTGATCTTAGTATAAGTATACAAGTCATTCTGCTTGAAAAGTAAAAGATTGGTGTAAATTGAAGTGTGTTGTTTTGGTAAAAATGGCTTTCCAAATCTCAAAATTAAAAATAATACAACCGAAAAATTAAGGTAATTTAAGAATAGTAATTTATTTTGTTGATTAATCTTGTGATATTGTGTATAACATATAGGGCAAAAGCACAACACAGGAGTTTTGAGTATGTCTACGAAATACAAAAATAAATTTATACAAGCCGTTATGGATGAATCACCATACACAGCCTTAACATTTGATGATGTCACCCTTATCACACAATATGCAGACTTCCTGCCTAATGAAGCATCAATAAAAACAAAATTAACAAACAAAATATCACTTAACATACCTTTCTTAAGTGCAGCTATGGATACTGTTACAGAATCTGAAATGGCAATTGAGCTGGCACGAGAAGGCGGCATAGGTGTGATTCATAAAAATCTTGATATGGATACCCAGGCATCACACGTTGCCAAAGTCAAGCACTATCTGAACGGTCTGATTCACACACCAATTGTATTTAATGTTGATGATACAATTGAAAAGGTATTGCAGGTGAAAAAAGCAAAAAACTTTGGTTTCAGCGGTTTTCCCGTTACTGATGACGATGGACACCTTGTTGGTATTCTGACCTCATCTGATATTAAGTATGCAGATAATACCAGTCTTAAAATTAGTGATATTATGACTTCGAATGTGTTTACTGCTAAACCCGAAACATCTTTAAATGAAGCGTATGTAATCATGAAAAATGAGAAAATCGGGAAGTTACCGCTTGTTAAAGATGGTAAACTGGTTGGTTTATACAGCTTTACTGATGTGCAGAATCTTGTTTCAGGTTCTCGCCCGCTGCATAATCTTGATGATAAGTTTAGATTGATAGCAGCCGCCGCTGTCAGTGCAAATGATTTTGAAAGGGTTGAAAGACTTGTTTCTGAAAATGTGGACGTTATAATTGTTGATAGTGCACATGGTCATACAAAAGGTATTATGGATATGACCACATGGATTAAAAAACACTATCCTGAAATAGAAGTTGTTGCAGGAAATATTTGTACAGCGGAAGCTGCGATTGATTTAAGAGATGCCGGTGCAGATGCTGTAAAGGTTGGTATCGGTCCGGGATCTATATGTACAACTCGTGTTGTATGTGGCGTCGGGGTTCCCCAGTTAACTGCAATTTATCACTGTGCAAAAGCTCTGGAAAATTCAATTCCGGTTGTTGCTGATGGCGGTATTAGACTTTCCGGGGATGTACCGAAAGCTATAGTTGCAGGTGCAAATTGTGTTATGCTTGGCTCTCTCCTTGCAGGAACAGATGAAAGCCCCGGTGAGAAGATTTTGCATCAAGGACGTCAGTATGTTGTCTATAGAGGCATGGGAAGTTTAGCTGCAATGGCTTTAAAGGGCAGTAGAGAACGATATTCTCAAGCAGATGTTAGCACCGAAGAATTGGTACCTCAAGGCATTGAAGGATTGGTTCCCTATGCAGGATCGATGCATAAGGTTATGAATCAGCTCTGTGGCGGACTTAGATCTTCTCTGGGTTACTGTGGTTGTAAAACAATTGAACAGATGCAATTGTCCGGCAAATTTGTAAAAGTTACCGGTTCGGGTCTTCATGAATCTCATCCCCATGATGTAAAAATCACAAGAGAGGCTCCAAATTACAGGACTTAAATGATGCGCTATGCAGTAGTCTCAGACATTCATGCAAATATTCAGGCATGGGACGCAGTACTTCTTGATATTCGAGAGCAGGATGTTGACTGTATTATATGTCTTGGAGATGTTGTAGGCTATGGTCCAAATCCTGTTGAGGTGCTGGAGTCTGTTCACAGTAATGTGGATTATATCATTCTGGGTAACCATGATGCAGTTGTTTGTGATAAGATGAGTGCATCTCTGTTTAATGATGCAGCTGCTGAAATAATAAATTGGACAAAAAAAGCTCTCAATAAAAATGCGCCATCTCTATTAAAAAAACTTCCTCTTAGCTTAACCGGCAAAAATTTCAGATGCTGCCATGGTGCGTTTGTGGAGCCGGGTAAGTTTGATTACATCTTTACAGAGGAAGATGCTTTGGAATCTTTTGAGGAAGTTTCTGAGCAGTTGCTGTTTTGCGGTCATACTCATCTTCCCGGTCTTTTTGTTCTTGGTAACAGCGGCAGACCACACTACCTGGATGCGCAGGACTTTAAACTTGAGAACTCGAAAAGGTATATTGTTAATGTTGGAAGTGTCGGGAATCCTCGTGCCGGTGCACCCAAGTCAACTTATTGTATCTATGATACAGATGAAGGTGATATCTTCTGGAGAAATGTAAGCTTTGACCTTTATGCATATAAGCAGGCGTTAACTGCGAAAGGGCTGCCCCTCGAAACAAGTATGTTTTTGGATTTTGACTCCAGAATTGAGCATGCTCCTATACGTGAACAGATATCATTCTCTCCTCCAAAACAGCTGAGCAAGCAGATGCAGCAGACTTTAGATGTCCAAGATATTAATCAGCTCAAATTAAAAGTGCGAATCTGGAAAATTTCTGCAATTATATTGCTGCTTTTAATATTAATATCAGCAATGGCAATACCTTTTATGTTGAGAAAAAATGATAAATTGATTGTGGGATCAGAATATTTTATTCCCATAAATGCAACATCTGCACAATTTGATAAAAATCTGCTGCCCCCATTTGACTCCGCTACCAATGAGTTTATGGCAAATATGCAGATAGTTCTTACAAGTAAAGAGTTTCAGAAATACTCCTTTTTTAATCAGTCAGGTTTTAAAGGTCTGAAACTTGAATCAAGAAAAAAAGATGCCCGTATTCAGATTATATTTCCACCTTTTAATAATATTAAAAAGGGCGCAAAGTTCTGTATTGAAGGTAGTTTTAAAAAAAGCAGTGATTTTAAGGGGGATATATATCTGCAGATTCTGATTAATCGCAAGGGAAAAAGATCGTTTGAAACACTTTTTACTAAACCACCAAATCCAAATTATATTCGATCGGGTGGATGGAGTGTTGCAAAAAGAACTTTTACTCTCAATGATGATATAGATAAGATTCAGTGTGTTTTATCCGGAACTTTTGAAGGCAGTGTTGAGATTGGAAAAATCGAACTGTATAAGGTCCCAACAAACAATTAATAAAGCAATCTTTCCTGCAATCAGCTACAAAGTGCTCCTCCCCGGCTAGCTTGCTAGTCCCGCAAAGCGGGTGGCGGTGTCGCATGACGGAGAGGTAATCCCTCCTCGTCCTCGCTTGGCTCCGCCAAGCACATAACTCCCATCATTCCCATATTTCCCATTCTGCTCAAATCATGAGTGCAACATTCGCCCCATTCGTCTCATTTGTCCCGTTTTTTTCCAACTTCCACCGGGCTTGCTCCTTTCTTTACTTGCCCCAACGCTAGTTGGTTTGACATGCCCTCACGCAGTGAGTGCCGCAACGCTAGTTGGTTTGACTTGCCCTCACGCAGTTGATTTGACATGCCCTCACGCAGTTCTTTTATCTTGCCCTCACGCAGTGAGTGCCCCTTATCAAATTATCCACCCACTATGCTCCGGCCTCACCATTATTTGTTTTTGAGAAACGAAGGTATAGGTTCCTTGATTCCTTTTGACTTCATTAGATCGTACATCTTGTTCCAGCACGGAGGACAAAGGTTGCGACCTTTTTCATCAATTCTTGCATCATCATAATCGGGGCTCAGACAACATCTTGGAAATGGACATTTTTTCAGGCCGAGAGCAAGAGCTGCTGCTTTTAAAACCTGCTTGTTTACACGCCATTTGTAGAGTTCAAGTTTGGGATTTTCTTTTGCATATTCAGTCATGTATGGTTTGAGATATACAATTCCGGTACTGTCTGCAACATTGACAGAGTTTGATATAGAAATTCCTGCGGGTGTCTCTTCCACTAAAGCTACAATTGCAAGATTATCTCTGTTTATCTTTTTCAGCTCCCCAAAAAGCACACTTTTGTCTGCAAACTTTTTTGAATATTTAACTTTTTTAATATTTACAGATATTGGAGGATAAATACTCTTTTCAATCCAAGCCTTTGCGTCTTCAGCGGTTTTCTTATCGACTTTGCCGACTCTTACAAGAGTCAGTATCTGATCTTTTTCATATGTCTTGGTACTGTGCTCTGAATTTTCTGCCATATCTGGTTTTGCTGCAGCAGGTTTTGCGGATACACTTTTAACCGAGTCTCTGTTTTTGTCATTACCCGTTTCTGCATTCTTAACTGTTTGAGCTTTCCCGTTAACTGATACTAAAATCAGTATTGAACAAACTAATAATATTAATTTTTTCATCAATTTTCCTCTGTTTTTATTTGAATTTTGAGAAATATTTTATTGTATTTACCAGTCCTTGGTCAAGCTTTATTTTTGGTTCCCAACCAAGTATAGCTTTTGACATTGAGATATCCGGTCTGCGACGCTTTGGATCATCCATCGGCAAATTAGCGAATATTATTTTACTGGTACAGTCCGGAATGATTTTTATAATTTTGTCTGCAAGCTCTTTAATTGTAAATTCGTCCGGGTTGCCGACATTGAATACCGGAACATCACTTTCCCAACCATATCCACCAAGTTTATTAATAAGTTGTGGTCTGTCATATTTCATAATAATTTGTATTGCATTAATAAGATCTTCTACATATTGAAAGCTTCGAGTCTGAGAACCATCTCCATAAATAGTGATATCTCTATTATGTAGAGCCTGCATAACGAAGTTGCTTATCACACGTCCGTCTTTTGGATGCATATTCGGTCCGTATGTGTTAAAGATTCTAAGCATGCGAACATCAACATTGTACTCCCTTGCATAATCTGCACATAATGTCTCTGCACATCTTTTTCCCTCATCATAACAGCTTCGGATGCCAATTGTGTTCACATTACCCCAATATTTTTCGTTTTGAGGGTGCACAAGAGGATCGCCATAAATTTCTGATGTTGAAGTATGGATAACTTTTGCTTTTGTCTTCAGTGCCAGTTCAAGAACATTCATCATTCCCAAAAAAGACGTCTTAATTGTCTCTACCGGATTCTTCTGATAGTGGATAGGGGATGCCGGACAGGCAAGATTGTATATCTCATCAAATTGCCCCCAGAACGGCTGGGTTACGTCATGCAGTATAAATGAAAATTTCGGTTCAGAAAGCAGATCATAAATGTTTGATTTATTCCCGGTAAAAAGATTATCCATTGCTGTAACTTCATTACCTTCGTCAAGAAGTCTTTTTGATAAATGTGATCCTAAAAATCCTGCTCCACCTGTAATTAATATCTTTTTCATCTGTTCCTTTTTTTCTGTTTTTGTAAATTAAAAGTAACTTCTCAATAAGTCTTTGACCAACCGCTGAGCAAGATTATTGATATATAGCTGCAATATATTAAAAGTATGGGGGGATGTACAAGAAAAAAATGAAAAAAAATAACTTTTTTTTATTCT
>CAYTUX010000011.1:0-11535 GCA_964441455.1 uncultured Victivallales bacterium
TTCCCTACAACAAGCCTACAATTAGTGTATCACCCTCACGAATAGAGGCAATTCATGAAAAGGGGACACTTGGACTTCCACTAAGTCAAGAGTTCTGAAGATATGCAGTATTGAAAACTTCCTGACCAGGAATTGGTTCCCAAATGACCATTGGTAATCCCATTGCAAGACATTCCGATGTTGTTAAACCACCCGGTTTACCAATATAAAGTGAGGAAATAGCCATCCATTCATGCATCTCTGTTGTAAAACCAACAACATGATACTTTATATGCCTGTTTGAAAGTTTTTCAACTCCTTTATTTATCTGATTTTTAAGTTTATTGTTTTCCCCACATATTATTGCTATCTCACATGGTTCGTTTATGGACTCAAGCATTTGCAGCAAAGCTTGCCCGGACATTACACCAAAAGCCCCGGCTGACAATAAAATTAGTGGATTTCTGCCAATATTATATTTGATTTTGAGTTTTGAAATATCATAAGCAACTGAAAATTTTGCGTCAATTGGAATACCGGTCGTACTTATTCTTTCAAAAGGACAACCAACTGATGCAAGTTGAACTCTGCTCTCTTCTTTGGCAACAAAATATCGACTCATCAGTGCAGTAAGCCAACTGGCATGAACATAGTAATCGGTAACAACAACAGAATGATGACAATTCAATTTTTTCCGGGCAATAAGGTATGATATAATATTTGCCGGCATAAAGTGAGTCGAAATACATATATCTGCATCAAAGTCTGTGAGTTTTCTTAAAAGAGGCTGCGAATTGAGACGCTCAATCAGCAATCTGACTTTTTCTTTTTTCCAAGGCTGATCTGTTCCATCAAAAATCCAGCTCCAAATAGCAGGAGCGGTTTTGATTGTTTCTATATATAAATTTGAATATAAATCTTGAAACAATTTGTTAGTATAATTAAGAACATCCAAAAGCATTACTTCGCTGAAATTGTCATTTTCAAGGCAAATATTGTTTAACGCTTCAGCTGCTCTACGGTGTCCATTGCCGGCATTTGCATATAAAATCATTACTTTCAGCTGTTTTCTCATCTCTCAACCTTTTAAAAAAAAAGTTTATAGCTAATATTTTACAGTTTTATCAATCAATCTCCATTGGAAGAGCACAAACTATCCCTTGCTTACCTTCAGGATTAATGGTAACAGAAATTGTATCAGGTAATGGTTTTTCTTTTACAGGCTCTTTTACAGCAGCAGGTTCAGGAGTTTCAGCAGTAACTTCTACAGGCTCAAGTGCTGGAGGCTCTGGAGCCTCAACTTGCTTTGAAGGAGCTTTTACAGGCGAGGCGGCAGCTGGTTTCATTGGTGTATAATAACTGGCACCCGAGTTCATATCTTTACGCATCTTGCTTACTTCCCGCATAACATTGACTAAAGCATTTGAAATTGCAAGGTTGCTTGGACCCCCATCATCTTTCGCTTTTGTCTGCTGCAATTCTCTAATCTTTGCCTGCAATTTATCAATCTCTGGTTGAGATTCCTGCATCATCAAAGCAACTTGAGCTTTCTGACCTTCAGACATTCCTGAATACTGCTGCGGCAATATTTCAGAATAACCGCCTCTGTTATTTAAAGTTCTTAATGTCTCATTCTGTAACTTCAAAATTTCTGTTTCGGAATTAAACCTGACTTCTCTAAGCTCATTCTTCATCTTGGAAAGATAAACAGAACCAATAAAAAGTCCACAGAAAATCACACATATCAAAAGCAATGTAAATATTGCTGATAGTATAAACATTCTATTTCGAGACCGTTTTCTCTCTTCTTCAAGAAAATCCTGAAAGGCCTCAAGCACAGGAAGTGAACCTTTTTCTCCTGCCTTTGCCAACATTGCTCCTCCATGTGGAGCAACAGATCCCCTGTTGAAACCTTCATCAACCGGCGGTTGATTGTAATTATCATCATCATAAACATTTTTTTCTTCTGTCATATTAATTCCTTATCAAGTTTTACTTATTCTTCGCTTTAGTAAATTATAAATATTAAATAGTTTGATAATCTTTTACTATTCACCATAAATCAGCTCAGATAATTCTTTAAATGTGTCGATCACAATAGTCGGCTTTATATTTAATCTTTCAATATCATCTCTGCTTGAAGCCCCGGTCAATATCAATGCTGTTTTCATTCCTGCTCTTATGCCGGCTAAAATATCTGTCTCCAAATTATCACCAAGTGACAATGATTGCTCAGCAGAAACTCCCATACGTTTCAATGCCATCTCAAAAATCAATTTTTCGGGTTTTCCAACATAAACAGGTTTTACACCTGATGCCATTTCAACAGCTGCGACTATAGCACCAGTGCCTGGAACAATGCCCCCCTCTATATGCAAGCGAGGATCCGGATTGGTTGCAATAAATTCAGCACCACGGCTGATCAGCCATGTTGCTGTCTTAACTTTTTCATATGTAAAGAATCTATCAAAGCTGACAACAACATAGTCAGGATTCTCTGAGTTCATAGTAATTCCACCAGCCTCTAAAGTCTTAACAAGAGGCTCTTCCCCTACTACATATGCACTGCATCCGCTACCTAAAAACTGTGCTGTTGCCTGGGCTGTGTTTAAAACATTTTCTTCTGTACAATGAATTCCAAACTCTGCAAGATGCTCACAGACAACAGATGAATATCTGTTAGATCGGTTTGTTACAAAAATATATTTAATACCTAAAGTCGACAAACTGTTTATAAAAGCTGCCGCTCCCTCTATCTCTTCTGATCCGCGATAAACGGTACCATCTAAATCTAAAATTATCCCTTTTATATCCATCTATATTCTCTTGTATTCTCTTGTATTCTTTTTAATTTTCTGAAATAATAGTAGTAACAAATAAACATACAACTATCAATTAAAAGTTGAAGTGCCGCTGACTATTAAGGTCTTTAAAGTCACTAAAGACGTTAATGAGAAACAGTGAGTATTCTCTTTGAAATTTTTCTTCTCCAGCCAACTCGTGCCCCGTACAGACGTGATTTATCGCGTCTCTGAACTATTTAATTTTTCACAATTCTATTAAAATCACATCGTCGGAAAGGTCATCAAGAGTTGAACTGACTGATTGAATTGTCTTATAATCTTCACTGGGAATAATCGTTGGCTGCAAAGATGCTTCTTGGGACAAATCAATATATCTCTTTCCTGCTTCATCTGTAAATATTTCAACATCAAATGTTATTGTTCCTAAATCAAACATACCATTCCACTTTATAGTTCGTGGCAACATTAGCACCCTCTTTGCTGACTCCGGCAGGTAGACTCTAGTCTTTGCTTTAAGGTTCAAGTGACCAGAATAATAAAAAGGTAATTCTCTTGGTTCATTTGATGCATTTAGAACTGATATACCGACTGGATTTTTAAAGTAAATATAATTATCACTAACAACGGCATATTTCTTTATATCAGCTTCAAAACTTAAACTGCCGGGATATTTCGAAAAGTCCGGTTTAAGAGAAGTAACAGCAACCGCAGACTGACTCAGTGCTGCAAGAAGCTTTTGATAATATCGAATAAAATCCTCCGGACGCATCTCTGAAAACTGCTGATTACCGTCTCCGAATGCAGTTCCTGAAAATATTTTATTTGATTTATATTTTGCATTACCCACGTCGTCAATATGAAACTCAGAGTAAAACTCCGTTCTATTCTTGTAATTAGAATCAACTTCAACTGTAAACAACTCACCATTTAAGTTTAAAGCTGCACAATTTTCATAATCGCTTGTTCCCAGATAGTCATAGAAACTTCCGGAATTTACATATATCACATTGTTATCAACAACTAATCTTACTAAAGCTGTTTCAAATAAATCAGCATTCACACTCTTTAATCTCTCTGCACGTAATGTGGATTCTTTAGGACAACTTCCTGACACCAAAATGATTTCCGAATCTATTCCTATAACATCAAACATCATTTTAAATACCATAGCTCTGTCCAACGAGTGACCATAACCATCTTTAAGTGTTGTTTCAGGAAAACTTAAACTGCTTAAAGGTAAACTATCAAAACTTGGTCCGGCAATCCTGATGTTTTTCAAGATATAGTCTCGTATAGCAAGAACCTTTTCTCGGTCGCTCTTTTTCTCTTTAATCAAATCTTTTACAACACTTGAAACTTTATCTGAAACAACCATCTTTTTATTAACAGCCTTGTTTACTAAGCTTGCATAATCCTTCCATGTTGAAGTACTTACAGAGAGATTAGGATTAAAGCTCCACCATGGAGGTGTACTTGATTCCCGAACAACTCCCTTCATATCTTTTGCTTCAAAATGATAACTAACCATATCATTTACATCGGTTTGCTTCGTAGTATAAAAATTGCCCATATTTTTATTAAGTGTTATTAAACAGTTTTTCGGTGCAACAATGGTTAAACTCTTTTCTTTACATGGATTTGATGATGCAAAAAGCATATCTTCAGCAAAAAACATTCTATCTTTATGGATGGACGTAATCTCATATTCAATTATGCTGCCGATTTCCACCCCCGGCAGACTCATAACAAGTGTCTTTGCACCAGGATACCTAGGTGCTGAACCGGACCATCCTGCATCCATAATATTTATTTCCTGCTCTGTAATCTCTTTAACATTTCCATCTTGACCAATCACCTTCGCACTGTCAATATGCACCTCCTGCCAAACAGGATTGTATGCTATCTTGATTTCTGAATAATTTTTCTTTCCAGCATAAGTTAAAACATTAAGACGCTGGGAGACTTTCGTTTTCCAGTTTCTGCTATCTGTTAATTCAACTATTCGCCTGCTGTATTCAAGCTCAATATCTGATTCCTCTGAAACTCCCTTAACTGAATCAAAAAGAAACTTTTTTCTACCTTCATATTCAATAATTTTTAAAATTGTCTTAAATTCAAGATACTCTTCAGGACTCATTTCCACAACATTCATTGTGAACATCGACTCACCTTTTAAAGAGTTCTGACTTGCGTCAAACTTTACATCGTATGTAACAATTCCTGATGTTATATTTGTAAATGATGGAACCTCAATTGGAGCACCGACACATCCATCAAGTTTCATGTCAAAAGATTCTTTAACACCACAGGCAATTTGTGTCTTCATGGGATACTTACGTTTCTCAAGACCGGTATTTCCTATAATAAAATTGATCATTCCCACACTTACTCCAATTGATGGTGGTTTTATTATGGCAACTATATCATTTCCTTTAACATAATTGTCAACAGTATAACTCAATTTAACACTTAAAGGTGTCGAAGTATCAAGCATATTAACCGGCTTGATTTCAAAACTTTTAAGTTTGGCTCCGGAAATGGAGCCGGATAGAACTCTCTCAAAATATTTTTTGATGTCTTCTGCTTTTTGTTTTGCAAAAAATCCCCGATATGCATTGTCATTGATCCCATTGAAATTTAAGTCTGTATCTACCTTTAAAGTTCCATTGTCATCAACAATGCCGACATTATCAATAATCATCATGTTTTCTTCGGCAGGAATGATTGGTGACGTTCTTAATGGATCACCTTCCGGTGTTGCAACCAGATAACTGCAATCTGAAAGATATGCGGGCAGAAGACGCTTTGTACTCTCATCAGTTGAATCCATTAGAATATATTCACCATCATCACCTTTAACAGCTGTTACTGCATGGTTAAAATATGGCTGGGGAACTTCTTCATCTTTTTTGGGACCGGCATTGATTATTACGGGAAATGCTTCAAACCCTGCAAGCCTTAACATTGAAACTAGAAGAGTTGCCTTGTCTCTGCATACTCCATACCTGTTCTCAAAAGTCATTGATGAATCATGGGGTTCATATCCGGGAGCTTCTTCCTCCGGAGTAATTCCCATATAACGAATTTCCTGAGAAACAAAATTAAAAATATTTGTTATTTTTTGAGAGCTGTTCTCACATCCGCTAATCAAATCATCAACCTTTGTTTTCATTTCGGGGGTTGTTGCTTCAATATGTGGAAGGCAAAGCTCCCAATACCACTTTGAAATATCCTGCCAATCGGAAATCGTACTGACAAGCAGTCTTTGTACAACAGTATACATTGCCGGCATGGATGGCTCGGGAAATGCTTTGGGAACATCTGAAACAACCCACTTATATGTTATGAGTTCTTCATTACGGGTTTCCGAAGAAGTAACAGTACCGTCAATAGAATCTTTTAATTCAATGTTAACAAGTGGTCTGTCCGCCGGTGCGATAACTTCATAGGTGATGTTTAATATGGGTAAATCATATTCAAAAACAGAATAATCGCTAAATGTTTCCGGCACACGAACTTTAACAGCATCTTCAAAGGTAACATAATGAACTATATCACCTATTTCAAGTCCCGGAACTCCAACCTGCAATATCTTGCTGTTTGGATTATAGATGTTTGCACTCATCTGACCTTGATTGATAACCTCTTTGCTGTTATTCTCTATATCAATGGGAACAATTTCTCCCGATGGCTTAATTATTTCAAGTGTCTCAATTTTTACAGTTGAATATGGCAATGTATAGTAAAATGATATCTGTCTGTTACTACGCTTTCCCTTTTCTGTCAAAACTTTAATATAAACATCATCATAGGTTTTAGATGTACCGTCAGAATTGTAAAATGTTTTCTGATATTCATCCAATAAAACTTCATCCGCATTTGGATACTCTTCTAAGGTTACACTCTTATTGAGAGATAAAATCGAATCCATATCAATTAATTTAGGTGATTGTGCTAAACTAAATGATGTGAAAACAAAACATACAAGAAACAATCTTAACATAAACTTCATATTCAAACTCTTCATTTTTAAACCTTTCATTTTTTTAATATTCACAATTTGAGTATTTAGGACTAAAGCCCTTAATAACAAAGACCCGAGCAATGCCCCGGGTTTATTTAATCTTCCTTGATCAAAGGCTGAAAGCCCACTACAATCAATTATTTCAAACGCAGATCATTCAATCTTCGTTGAAAATGCAGACAAACTATAATGTTGAGCTACTTATACCGTATTTACGGAAAAAGAGCAAAGCCAATAGTTCCTATAAAAGTATTATCCACTTCTGTATCCAGAAGAGTTCTACTGTCATTTTCAATTTCATAGTCTCTAAGAAATGTTGAACCAACATTTAAATACATAGTTATATGCCTGTTTATATCATACTCAACACCACAACCTACACGATAACCTGAAAAAAACAAATTATAATTTTCACTATCTTTACTATCTAGTGGATTTTCAACATTCCATTCTCCCCCGGCCGGTCCCATGCCTGCATATAATAAAAGACTTTCAGAAGCCTTATATGCAATAAATGGACGCGGAAAAACTAATCCCAAAAACCATGAATCATTTATTCTCCAGTTAAGTCCTGCAATAGGATAAATTTTATCTTCTCCAAAGCTTCTGTTGTAAGCCAAGCCTGCATATAATGCCAAAGACTCATTTAAATTATATTGACACATTCCAAACCACGAAAAATGAAAATCATCAGATGTTAATTTCTTCAAATCACTATATAAACCAAAAGATATATTTGCCAGTAATTTGAAATCATCATTAATTTTATAACCAGCCACAAAAGGTACTGAAAGAGAGTAAGTTGTAAGATCAACATGAACAATGTCTGTAAACTTAAAGTCATTAATTTGAATATTCAATCCACTCACAACCATATACTCTTCCTTTAAAATTAAAGGTGCACCAACTATTGCAGAAAACTGCTGCAGACTAACTGACGGGGCATTATCCCCTGCAGCAAATTCATCCGACTTTAATTCAGCCGGTGCCTCAAATGTATAGTACACCTGACCGGCAGGCTTTCTATACCAGGATATCAAGGGATTTGCATACCCGTAAAAAGTTGTACCAACTGTAACCAAAAATATGATTGTCTTAAAATTCATAATTTTCTGCACTATAATCCTTTAATAAAAGAGCGAAGCCTTTTCATTGCTTCCTTAATGGAATCAAATGCTGTAGCATAAGAACAACGCATAAAGCCCTCTCCGCTCTTTCCAAATGCCGTTCCCGGAACACATGCGACATCATACTCATCAAGAAACTTCATACAAAACTCTTTTGATGTCATACCAAACTTTGAAATATTTGGAAAAACGTAAAATGCACCCTCCGGTTTATGACATGAAATCCCCATCTCATTTAACTCGGCAATTATAAAATTCCTTCGTCTATTGTACTCTTCTCTCATTTCAGCAACTTTTTCATCACCGTTCCTTAGTGCTTCAATTCCGGCCTTCTGACTTAAAACCGGAGCACACATAATAGTGTACTGATGAATCTTCATCATTGCTTCAAGAAGAACAGGCGGTGCACATACATAACCTATTCTATAACCGGTCATTGCCCATGCTTTGGACATGCCGTGAATGAAAATTGTCCTCTCCCGCATCCCGGGAAAGTTAGCCACACTAATTCTGTCCGCATCATATGTCAACTCTGAATATATTTCATCTGTAATAACAATCAAATCATGCTTAACGGCAAACTCAGCAAGCTCTTCTGCAACCTCATAGGTGAGTGCGGCTCCGGTGGGATTTGTAGGAAAATTTAACATTAAAACTTTTGTTTTAATTGTCACCTTCTTTTCAAGATCCGAAGCCCTTAACATAAAATTATTTTTCACATCAGTTTCAACTAAAACCGGTGTTCCGTGTGCCATGGAAATTACCGGTGCATAAGATACATAACATGGCTCATGATATAAAACTTCATCTCCGGGATTAATAAGTGATCTCAAAGCGATATCAATTGCTTCACTTGCTCCAACTGTAACCAGAATCTCATTTTTAGGATTGTATGACAACTTAAAGTTTTTATTGACATACTTTGCAATTTCATTTCGTAACTCTAACATTCCCAGATTTGCGGTATATGAAGTTGCCCCATGACTTACTGCATATGCTGTAGCTTCCCGAACATGCCATGGTGCAGCAAAATCAGGCTCACCAATGCTGAGACTGATAACATCCTGTCTCTCTGCAACTATTTCAAAAAAATCTCTAATTCCCGAACGGGGAATATTTTTTACTGTATTCGATATATAATTTTCTAAATCTCTCATCTTTTTCTTCTCGTATTAAATATGCCGGTACTTTCAAAAGTTTTATACTCTCTCCAAACCTGCTTTTTTCATTCTTTTTTCTAACTGCCTTTTGGAATAGTAAAATCCTCATTCCAAGTCGCTTTATACAAAAAGCAAATAACGGCTTGGACGCAGGGGTATCCTTTTAACATCGCCACTGTCCTCGTCCGCCACTGTGGGACTCCACATCAACCATTTGCCAACTCTAAGGCGAAACCTGTAAACGTTCCGACACCTTTTCCTGTTCCGCAAGAATTCCTTTGTCTTTGTAAACTTTAAGCATGAAATGTGTCTCAACTGATAAAACTCCATCAAGCATAGAAAGTTTTTCGCTTACAAACCTTGCAATTCCCTTGAGATTCTTCGCTCGTAAAACTGCAATCAGATCAAAACTGCCCGACACCAGATAACAATTTTCAACTTCATCAAATTTACTGATTTGTGTTGCAATCTTATCAAAACCACCATCCCGGACAGGTGTGATCTTAACTCCTATAATCGCTCGAACCAACTCGGAATCCAACTTGTCCTCATTAAGAATTGCCTGATATCCCAAAATAACTCCGCTTTCCTCATACTTTTTTTTTCTCGCGGCAACCTCTTCTTCACTCATGGAGAGCATCTTTGCTATATTTCCATCTGACTCTAATGCATTACTTTTTAAAATTTTTAATAGTTCGTCCATTATCTGACCTCATTAATATTAGTATTATCAAAAAAAATATTTATAAATCTTAGAATTACATTCTTGCTTGAAAGTAAAAAAATGTATATAATTTAAATTAAGATTAGAAAGAATACCTAAACTTGACACTTAAATCAAACATAAAAAGGAATTAGATGAATTTTAATAATGTAAGAATTGTTCTTGTTGGTCCATTATACGGTGGAAACGTAGGTGCTGTATGCAGAGCTATGTGCAACATGGGGCTTTCTGATCTTGCTGTTGTAACTCCTGATAAAAATCTGGATATGGATGAGGCAAAAAAAATGGCATGCCATTCAGATCATATACTCGAGAACATGACAATACACGATGACCTTCTTTCAGCCATAAAAGATTGCACTGTTGCAGTGGGTACATCTGCCAGACGCGGACTATACAGACAACACGCTGTAACTCCCCGAGAAATTGCTCCAAAAATAATAACTGAATCGAACAAAAGCAGAATTGCTGTTGTGTTTGGAAGAGAAGACAATGGATTGACAAACGATGAACTGACCATGTGCACCGATATCCTTAATATACCAACTGCAACCCAAAATACATCACTTAACCTTTCTCAAGCTGTTTTAATTTGCTGTTATGAACTTTTTACAGCAACTGAAACTTTTGAACCTCAAGAAGAAAAATCAGATATTGCCACAATGCAAATGCGTGAATTTATGTTTGAATTGTGGAGGAATGCACTGCTCAAAATTGGCTTTATGCATGAAGATAAGGCTAATCATATGATGTATGGACTGCGAAGAATTCTATCAAGAGGACAGTTGACACAAGATGATGTCAAAATTCTTATGGGTATAGCAAGACAAGCCGAGTGGGCATCCGGTGAGTATCAGAACAAATACGAAACTAATAAACCATAACAAATCAATTGACGCCTACAACAAAGGCTTAATGCATTTACTGCATACTTTATTAAACATTTTATACCGTAAATTTCTATTTGCAGATATAAAAATGTGTTTTAATCAATTAAATTAGGATTTAAATTATGCTTTTATCACACCTTGGTTGATTCCGCAAGTCGGGATGAAAAAATATTTTAATGGCGGGGGCACCCCAGCTACTACATTGTGGACTTTAATTTATAATTTTAGAGTAATTTATTTTTGTAATAGCTGGCTACAAAAAACCTTCAAATCATTTAGCTTTGTTTGCAGCATAAGCAACTGTAGGGACGGAGTGCTTCACCCCGCCGAAAAACAAATCAACCAGAAAAACAAGATTTTATAATGTCTGCAAATCAATTTCTTGCCTAACAGAGCAAAACTATGTACTATACCCATATTAACTGTGTACTAATTTAGGTTTTTTAAAAAATGTATGAAAAAATGTTCCGGTCTCTGCTGAGACCGTCTACAGATGTTAAACAGCAAGATGAATGTTGTTTTGCGGATTGCCAATTGTAGCCGAGGTCAGCCTGTCCAGCTGTCAAACCCTGCGGGGAATATTTGTAGCTGCGGCAGAACTCGGAAAGAAAAAAAAGGGATAAGACAGCTAGCTTTGCTAGTCCCGCAAGGCGGGATCTGTATACAATTGATTTACCCAGCTACTAATAATGAAATATAATGTCAAATTTATAGAATAATAATGGTCTTTAGCAGCTGGGTGACATAACCACTAATTTGGTTCTGTCAAAAGTTTTATGAAAACCACCCCTCCCACCTCGCATGCGAGGTGACCTCCCCTTAGCAAG
>CAYTUX010000012.1:0-4525 GCA_964441455.1 uncultured Victivallales bacterium
TAGGACATTACACTACGTTTTCCCGCCATGCGGGATCGCAGGCTCCAGCCTCACTTCCTTTGTCGTGTCTCGAACACCTCCTCCCGCAGTGCGGGACTAGCGTAGCTAGCAGGGGAGGAGCTAATACGTCCTCGGCGTTCGCTAAACTAATTTTCTAATTTATCACCCAAAGGGTGATAAAAGTATAATGTAAACCCTGGTTTCTTTGATTTAAAAACATGTTTATCCTCTCAACCAGAAATTTAAGGTCCCCTATTTTTATGGGTGAAGACACAAATGTGTGTTTTAATAAACGCCTTGGCGAGGCTGTAGCCTGCGATCCCGCATGGCGGGAAAGCGTAGCGAAGTGGCCTATAAAATTAGCATTTAAGTTATGCCTTTATCACGGTTCTGTCAAAAATTGTATGAAAAAATATTAAAACACCCTGTAAGGGCAATTTATATCAGCCCTAGGCAACGCCTAGGGTAAATAAAATTAAATTTATGTGCCCTGTAAGGGCAATTTAATATAAATATAGGGTTAAGCTGCCCAGCTAATAACTTTGCAATGAGTCTTTGAACTATGCAAAAAATTGATTAAGTTAGTTGCTTGCAAAGTGAAAGATTGGTGCAAATTGAAGTTTGTTGCTTTGGTAAGAATGGCTTTCCAAATCTCAAACTTAAAAATAACGCAACCGTAAAATCAAGGTTTTTTCTGGATCGGGCGTAAGGTTATTGACAAATTAAATATCTTTATGATAAAATAATTTTGTGATGAATTAGAACACTAGAAAATAAATAAACTGTAATGGTGTGAATAAGTATCGTAATTAATTTTGTTAATTATAATATAAAATCCTCTATGGATTTATTGTTTAAAAAACAATTTTACAAAAATTAACATATAAATGCTAACAAATCTTTGCTGACATACCTTTGTGCTGTCTCAAAACTTACATTATTTAAATAAGTTTTGTGACTATGCACAAAGACATATCATCTGTTTTGTTATCTAGAAATGAAGGAAAACATGATATATAACGAAAATCAACAAGATCTTGCGGGTAGAATTCACTCGGATGCATCTTTGAAAAATTGGAAAGACTGGAAATGGCAGAATAAACATCGTATTACTTCTTTAAGCGATGTCGAGAAGCTTCTGGACGTAAAACTTAGTGATGAAAAAAGAGCTCAGATTGAGAAGACAATTGAGAAGTTTCCTTTGTCTATAACTCCATATTATCTCTCTTTAATTGATACTGATAACTTAGAAAACGATCCTGTATACATGCAATCTGTACCATCTATAAATGAACTTTGTATATCAGATGCAGATATGTCAGATCCGTTACATGAGGATGAAGACAGCCCGGTTCCGGGTATTACCCACAGATATCCTGATAGAGTTCTTTTTCTTGTAAGCAACAAATGTGCGATGTATTGTCGTCATTGTACAAGGAAGAGAAAAGTTGGAGATATCGATAATATTCCATCCAAAGAAGTTATTGATGCCGGATTAGAGTATATTCGTAATACTCCTGTAATTCGAGATGTTTTGCTAAGCGGGGGAGATCCATTTCTGCTGTCAGATGAATATATTGATTATATTCTTACTGAACTTGGAAAAATAGATCACGTTGAGGTTATTCGTATTGGAACACGTACTCCTGTAGTTCTTCCATATAGAATTACAGATGAACTTATTGCCATTTTAAAGAAGCATTCACCTTTGTGGATAAATACGCACTTCAATCATCCTAGAGAGTTGACAGCATCATCGAAAAAGGCTCTTGCAATGCTTGCAGATGCCGGAATTCCGTTGGGTAATCAGACAGTACTGCTTGCAGGAGTAAATGATTGTGCTAGAATAATGAAAGCATTAGTGCACAAGCTCGTTGCAAACAGAGTTCGCCCATATTACTTATATCAATGTGATCTTTCGGAGGGTTTAAGTCATTTTAGAACTCCTGTAGGCAAAGGCATTGAAATTATAGAGTCATTAATAGGTCACACAAGTGGATTTTGTGTGCCAACATATGTCATTGATGCCCCGGGTGGTGGAGGTAAAATTCCTGTCTCGCCAAATTATGTGATTTCCAGATCAACAAATAAAGTGATCTTGAGAAATTATGAAGGAGTTATTACTACATACAAAGAGCCTGATAGCTATGAGCCGACATTTTGCGATAGAGATTGTGAAAATTGTAATCTGCAGTTAGCTTTAGACGAGGCTAAAGAATACAAATCTGTAGGAATTGAAAAACTTTTGTGTGATTATGATGAATCAATAGCACTAGTTCCGGAAAAAAATACAAGAATGGAAAGAAGAGACTAATGGATGGAAAAGATAAAGTTATAAATTATCATGGAAGTATTATTCAGCATGGCAGTTATAATGATAGAATATACCTTATGAAATTGGATCCTATGACAGATGATAATTATCCGTTTCAGCTTATTAATCTTGCAGAAAAAAACGGATATTCAAAAATATTTGCCAAAATTCCGGAAAGCCATGAGCAAATATTCTTTGATGCAGGTTTCCTTGATGAGGCACGTATACCTCAATTTTATTCAGGAAAAGAAGCTGCCGTTTTTATGGGATTTTTTCTTAAATCAGAGCGTTCAATAGAGGCTGATCTTGACCGAATTGAAGAAATCATTAGTATTGCTTTGGCAAAAAAAAGTGAAGATTTATGCAATCTGAATTGCGATCAGAAAGTTCGAGCATGTGATGAGGGAGATGCTGAAGCTCTAGCGAATATTTATAAAGATATATTTGCGACATATCCTTTTCCTATACATGATCCGGACTATATTAGGGAAACAATGAGAAATAATGTTGACTATTTCGGAATAGAATCAGACGGCAAGCTTGTCGCAGTCTCGTCGGCTGAGATGGATAAGCATTCATCCAATGTTGAAATGACGGATTTTGCGACACTCAAAGATTATAGAGGACATGGGTATGCAAAGTATCTGCTTGCCGGAATGGATGTGGAAATGAAAAAGAAAAACATTAAAACAGCATATACAATAGCGCGATCCATGTCTCCCGGAATGAATATAATTTTCAGTAAAGCCGGATATCAACTTGGGGGAAGACTAAAAAACAATACTAATATTTCAGGAAATATTGAAAGTATGAATATATGGTATAAAAGTCTTGTTGACTAAGGCAGAAGGTATACAGTATACATTCTGTTTTTATTATAACCAGCCGGTAAGTTCTGCAAGCAATTTTCCGTAGTAGACAAAGTTGTCCCATGAAATATCAAAAGGTACTCCGTGGTCGCATCCCGGGATATATCCGCCATCTTTTACAACCGGGGTAATTCTCTTAATCTCATCTTCTATGAACTTCCCGCCTTTGGCAATGCTGCGCTTGTCAATTCCCTGTCGATAAGCCATTTTGTGTCCAAATTTTTGTCTGTATTCGACAATATCACATCCGGCTGCAACTTCAATTGGGTCGCATACATTTATACCGGCATCTATCCATAAAGGAATTAATTCGTCAACACCTCCGTCTGAGTCCATATCAATCAGCTGAACACCTCCAGCTTTGGCTTCAGCAACCCACTGACTCCATGCCGGAAGTAAAAACTCTCTGGTCATAGACGGACTAATCATACTGTTGCCTTTATATGCCATATCCTCACTGATAAATATATGATCAACAACCTTGGCATCTAAAACTCTTTTCATTGTTTTGGATACAAAGTCTTTCCAGAAGTCAGCCATTTCCATAACAAATTCAGGACTTTCTATCAGCATCATGCATAATGGCTCAAAACCGCACCACTCTCTTAATTGCCAAAATACACCTGAAAAGCTTATAGATACAATATAATCCCGTTCTTTCATTATTTCCACTCGCTCATCAAAGTCAGCAGGATATCTGTCGGGATCATCAGGATTATATCGTTTCTTCATCTCTTCAAAATCAGAACGTGTTTTGACAGGAAAATCATGCCATTTGCGGGTAACAAAATCTTTTGCATTTCTAATGTAGGTAAGATCATATTCATCAGAAATTTCCGTGATGTTCCCCATCCAGTCCTGTACAATATAATGACCATCTTTGTGCTCCAACACTTTCTCTTCAAATGTTGGTATCATTCTAAAGTTCACATTTGGTGATGAAACTTTTTTTGAAGGGTTTTCTTGTTGGATACCAATAGTATCACATAGGTGGTCGAACCAATAAACATCATTCGGTAATCCCTCTTGATGCCATCTTTTAAGAGTCTTTTCTCTTGGTCCGCCAGGCTGAAAAGGAATTTTGTCAGGTTTTCCAAAAAGTAGCGTTTCCAAATATCTTTCTCGTGGTGTCATTATCAATAATCTCCTATTTTAAATTTTCTGACATATTATAGATATGTTGGTATAAATGCAATAAAAAACCTCGTAAAACCATGTTTTCCTTAATTTTTCGGTTGGACATCCTTTTTGGCGGGGTCACGGACCTTGTTGTTCTACACATCTTTTTGGGTTATATTTTGCTTAATTTTCTTTTGCAAGGCTATTGAAACATCATTTTTCG
>CAYTUX010000013.1:0-5809 GCA_964441455.1 uncultured Victivallales bacterium
CAACAAAAATAACACCAATGCGCGAAAGTGTAGTGCCTGTACCTTTGTAAGTACCTGAATATAAAAGCTTTATTTTTTAGCCCGCGGAAGTTGGGTTAGTTAATGTTGGAATAGGCTCGACAAGACGGCGGACACAGCAAAGAAAATGAAGGATTGGAGTACAAACAGGTCACCAAATGGGATAGGCTCTAACTACTTAAATCGACATAATCTCCACCATATCATCCGGAAGTTCTGCTTTAAAGGACATTCTGTTATTATTAACGGGATGATTGATTTCTAAATAAGCGGCATGCAGCATCTGTCTTGGTATCTGTTGTTGATTTAATGTAGTGTTTTTGTGTCCATAAACAGAATCACCCAATATAGGATGTCCAATTGATGAGGCATGAACTCGGATTTGGTGTGTTCGACCTGTTTCAATATGAAACCTTACCAGAGCAAAGTGTTCGTATTGCTTTTCAATTTTATAATTGGTTATAGCTTTTCTAGCTCCGGACACCGGCTTTGTTGACATCTTTTTTCTGTCTGATCTTGAACGACCAATTGATGTTTCAATGCGTCCTGTGGGGGGTAATAAAATGCCTTTTACTAAAGCAAGATATTCTTTTTTTGTGCTGCGATCTTTAAACTGCTTTTTTAAATGTTTTAGTGCTTCTATATTTTTGGCAACAACCAGAATACCGGAGGTATCTTTGTCAAGTCTATGAACAACACCCGGACGCAATGGATCTTCAAAATCTTCAACATTGAAATTATTACAATGGTACATAACGGCATTTATAATTGTATTTTTATGACCGGGGGCAGGGTGAACAACTATACCTGCTTGTTTATTGATAACCACCATCTCATCGTCTTGATAAATTATGTCTAAAGGTATATCTTGAGATGTAAGAACTTCCCCTTGTTCATTAGGTTCTATAACGACTGCCAAATCACCGTTTCGTACTTTGTAAGATGGTGAGACCTGATTTTCATTAATTGTAATATTACCATTTTTTATTAATGTTTTTATATGTGAACGGGAATATGATGTTTTATCTGACAGCCAGATATCAACTCTTTCACCTATATTATCATCAACTTTTATTTTCATATATGTATACTATTATTCTTCCGGATTAATCTGAGTTTTTACATATATATCACCACTATTATCAATCTTACTGGCATCAAGTTCATTTGCTGTATAATATATGATTCCTGATGTATCAGCTGTAACCGGTTTTTTGCTTACACCAAATGGAGTTCCTCGCTGACCAATTTTTGCAATTAATGCACCATAATTTGCACTTTTTGTTATTGAAGGATTATATTTGTCTTCTATATAATATTTGAAAAATGAACTGTTATTTGGATAACCTTTATAGTCTGTCTCCTCTTTATCTTTACCTATCGACCACTCACCCTTTGTCTCAAAAACAATCTTATCGCCTTTGTGAACAGATAATTTGGATGACACCCAACTGCTTTTTGATTCGACTTTAATGGTACTTTCGTTAACATTTTTACTTTTTATAAGCACATATGAGTAACTCTGTTTATGCTCTGGAATAAAGTCTTCTACAATTTTGGGTTCAAAGCCTGATTTTTTTATTGTCAGGTTGTGAGTTCCCGCCGGAATCGTAATTATACACGGTGTTAGTACATAACGCCTTGCCTGAATTAATGGTCTGTTATCAATAAAAACATATGCCTTGTCAGGAATGGATTTTATCTGAATCTTAACATTTTTAAGTCTGGCACTCTTCTCTTTTAGTTTCTGGTCCTTTGTCGCAAGAAATTCACCACCAATCTTTAGTTCGATTCTATGATTTGAAGGGAATGTTTTACTTGGTCTCAGGCGTATAGAAAGAGTCCAGTTGTTTCTCCTTGAAGGCCAATTTACAACATCAAATTCTTCTGCTGAATTAAGATTCTTAATCATAAAGAAAGGTTTATTGGTTGTTGTGTTGAGTTTACCCAGTGCAGTGTATTCAAGTTTGTAAGCATTTCCTTCTCGCATTCCTTCAAAAGTTTTTGTTTCAGCAATGTCCGCCAATGGAATATTAAATATTTCAATTGTGTTAACTGCTCCCTTTATGGATGCAAAAGGTTGCCAATGCTCGGTCTCTCCTGATTTTAGGATATCTTTATCTTGTTTTGAAGCAAGATAATTAGAAAACATTGAATGTGCCGGTGCGTTAGTTTCACTGCTTGTTGATGCTGTTTCTATGACGCTTTCTTTTTTAGCTGTTTTTGTAAGCTTCTCAAACTCTTTTTCAATTTTATCTTGAGACATAGATGATAGATTTTGTTGAAGCATTGCTGCGTTTTTAAATATCTCCTGAGCATTAATTAGAGCTTCTAATTGCAACTCTTTATACTTGCTGTCAATAATTGCTTTCTCTTTTGCCATTCTATCTGATATTGACTCTGTTTCGCGTCGGGTTCTAGAAGAAAGTTCAAAGTCATCTTTTTCATCAAGTTCAGTTTTGTATTTATATAGAACTCTTGATATTTTTTGAGCTGCGGCCATTGCCGAAATATTACCGCGAGTTTTTTGCTTCTTCTCCTGGTTTTCTGCTTGTGCAAGACAGGAATCTATCAAGTTGTTAAGTTCAGTTTTTCTCGCATTTCCCAACTTTTCTTTTTGTTGAATATAGTTCTCTTTTATTTTGATCATCTCAGGAGTGAAAACATCAATATCCTGTGCATATATTAATGATATCACAGTACAAATCATTATAATAAATATATTTTTTAACATAGTTGGTTCCTTTCTCTTAATTTTTTAAAAAGGTAAATATTAGAGCAATCCTTACTTGAGTTAAATTCTCTATTTTTCGTGTTAAATCCCATTTCGGCAGCCCGGCCTTTCAAATATTTATTTCAATCCCTTATTTCATTGACTAAAACAGACATTTATATCCGCAACCGGAACTCTAAGGCTTATATTATTAACAAATCAGCCCATTCTGATGCATTCGACTCCTGCTTCTTCAAAAAGAGCTTTTGTTTGTTGGCTAAATTTATACTCTTCTGCATAATAAACCTTGACGATTCCTGCATTAATTATCATTTTTGCACATAACAGACATGGGCTAAGAGTGCAATATAATGTTGAATCTTTTAGCTGTATTCCATGATAAGCAGCCTGAACAATTGTATTCTCTTCAGCATGACAACATGTACATTCGCCTAAACCTGAGCCGGATGGTGCATCACTAGAACATCTTGCACAACCTCCATCACAACAATTCTTTATTCCTCTTGGCGTTCCATTGTAACCTGTTGATAATATTTTTCTGTCTCTAACAGCAATAGCTCCAACTTGTCGCCTGGAACAGTTTCCTCTTGTTTTTACGACATGTGCAATCTCCATAAAATATTCATTCCATTCAGGACGATTCAACGCTGCATTTTCCATTTTTTTTCCTTATTTTTTATAGGTTCTGTCAAAAGTTTGACTATTAACAGCCCTGTTTTTTTAAAATCAATGAATACAGACTCTTTTGTCTTATTCGTTTTGTTTAAAGGGCTGACTCGAGCCTTCGAGAGAGGCTTTAGCCACTCATAATAACCTTTAATAGGCTGAATGGTCTACACCAGCTTATATCAGTCCTAGGCAACGCCTAAGGTTATAAATAACAAACAATTCCAGTGCCCTGTAGGGGGCAGCTTAATCATTCCATAAATATTTTTAATTCGCCACAGCCTGAAAGGCAAAGAAAAATCAACAGTCAATAACCACTTTGCTGGACTGGTAAGCCGGCTGTATATTTTCTTCATTTCATTACGAAATGCTCTGCTGAGAGCAGGTAAATTTTTGTTTATTTATCTAATCCAGGGTGTTGCCATGGGCTAGTATAATCTGCCCTTTCAGGGCGTAATTATTTCATACAATTTCTGACAGTAATTTTTATTTAGATTCTTCAATTTTTTTAATTATATTTGTTGTAGACTTACCGTCTATAAACTCTGCAAGAATGACTTTTCCTCCATTTGCCTCAACAATATCTCGTCCACTTACATAATGAGCCCAATCAGCACCTTTCACCAAAATATCCGGTAATATATGCCTTATTAATTCTTTTGGCTCGTCTTCATCAAAAATAACTACATAATCAACAACTGTAAGACCTAATAACATTTCGGCTCTCTCTCGTTCAGGAACAATGGGTCGGCTATCTCCTTTGTATCTTTTTACAGATGCATCTGAATTCAGGCCAATTATTAAACAGTCTCCCTGTTCTCGAGCATAAGTTAGATATCTTAGATGACCTGTGTGAAGAAGATCAAAAGCTCCATTTGTAAAAACTACACTCTTGTTGGCAGCTTTTAATTGGATGCGTTTTTGTCTCGCTTGGTCCCAAGATAAAATATTCTCAGTATAATTAAAATTATTTTTCATTGTTAAACTCTTTCACTGCATCTATAATTTCTTTGTTGAGTTTGCTGCCTACAATCTCCCAGTCAACATTTTCTTTTGCAAATTTAATTCCGTTCTCTCTAAGTTTTTGTGATAATTCCTGATTTGTTGCAGCTTCAAAAACAGCGTCAGCAAAATCTGCCGGATTGTCTCTAATAAGTAGATGTTCGCCATCTTTTGCCGGAATTCCCTCGCAGCCAAGTGATGTGGAAACAACAGGAATTCCTGCAGCCATTGCTTCTACAACTTTAAACCTTGTTCCTCCGCCCATACGTAACGGGACAATGAAAACCGATGAATTCCACATGTATGGCTTAACATCTTTCACAAAACCGGTTACATTTATATTCTCACTTTTGTAGGATTTGATTTTCTCAGATGGATCGCTTCCAACAATTGTAACCTTAAAGTTGGGCTCTTTCTTTTTAATAAATGGATATATATCTTTCATAAAAAAGTTAACACCTTCATCATTTGGAAAATAATTCATCGCCCCTGTAAAGATTGCTGAATTCTTTTCCGGATTAATATCATCAGGCTTGGCAAACTCAGCACAATCAACCCCGTTTATTATCTCAGCCGTTCGTGCATCGGGTAGGTGAGTTTTTATTATACTGATGTCACGTTTAGAAGTTGTTATTGTCAAGGTAGACTTAGCAATAAATGAAAGCTCTTCTTTTTTAAATTTAATTGCTTCAATTTTGTTATATAATTTTCTGAATGAGAATGAATCTTTTTTTGA
This sequence comes from uncultured Victivallales bacterium, assembly GCA_964441455.1. Lineage (GTDB taxonomy): Bacteria > Verrucomicrobiota > Kiritimatiellia > JAQICX01 > JAQICX01 > JAQICX01. The sequence continues at coordinate 5,157 of CAYTUX010000013.1, forward strand.
CATTCGATTAAGTAAATCAAACTCAATATTATGCTCATCCAACAACATAGGAATGTCTTTAGGTATATAAAAAAATCCCATTTGAGAAAATTCTATAAAAAGAAGGTCAATATTGTTGGCTTTAATAGTTGCATTAATTGCATTCTGCATAGCATCTGAATCATACTGACGGGTTTGATAGGATTTTTTGGCAAATAGAGTTTTGAGTTGTACTTTACGTTTTGAGTCTTCCGAAAATAAAATAATTTCCACATTCTTGCAAAATTCTTTAACTTTATCAGGTTCAATATTTTCTCGGTCTTTGAAAGATAGAAGAAATAAGTCGTTGTTTTTTGCAAGTTCCTTTGCCAGATGATATGTTCTTATTGTTCCTCCAAATTCTGCCGGATATGGGAAAAACGGTGTAATCATCAGTATATTCATTTAGTCTCCATTTATATTTTTATTTAATATATTGTTCATTCTATTAAAAAAAAAGAGAATATTCCAGTATATAATTCTTATATATAGATAAATCAGTAATTATCTATAATATTAACAAATATATTTTCTTAAATTTCTGGTTGAGAGGATAAACATGTTTTTAAATCAATGAAATCAGGGTTTACATTATACTTTTATCACCCTTTGGGTGATAAATTAGAAAATTAGTT
>CAYTUX010000014.1:0-13316 GCA_964441455.1 uncultured Victivallales bacterium
CAGAAGATAACAAAGAAAACTAAGGATTTACTCTTATTCATCTTTGTTAACTTAGTTCTCTTGAGCGATGGCGACTGTTCAAAAGAAGTCTTGAAAAAAACTTAAAAAACAAAAATAAATTTAACAAATCGATGGAAGCGACTCGTAAACTCGCGCCTCATCTAAACGTTAAAACAGATATAAGAAATAGTTATTGGATTATTATAAAAAAAATGATAATTTATCAGACAGGCATTTGGTAGATTGCTTTTAAATGACTGGTATCATATTTGTTTAACAAAACAACAGCAAGCAGAAAGGATGGTTGATAATGAATTTTTTTCCGGCGCATGATCCGGTACTTATTTTTTCAATTGTTATGGCAACTGTATTAATTGCGCCGATCTTTGCCGAGAAGCTGCGATTACCGGGAATAATCGGTCTTATATTGTTTGGTATAATTTTAGGCCCCCATGTTGCGAATGTTTTAGAACGAGATAAAACTATAGAGTTACTCGGTACTATAGGATTACTCTATATAATGTTTCAGGCCGGATTGGAAATAAATCTTGAAGAGATTAAAAAAAACAAACATTTAAGTCTTATATTTGGAATAATGACGTTTAGTATTCCTCTCATTTTAGGGACAGTAGCGGGTATTTATATTTTTAAAATGTCTGTGCCGGCTTCCGTCTTATTAGCAAGTATGTTTTCATCACATACCTTATTAACCTTTCCCATTGTCAGCAAATTGGGTTTATCAAAAAAAAAGTCGGTAACAGCAACTATAGGTGGTACGATTGTTACCGATACACTTGCAATAGTAATACTTGCAGTCATTATGGCCCTCAACAGCGGTGATATTGATGCTTTTTTTTGGATTAAACTGGTTCTGTTTTCAGCGGTCTACGCGATGACTGTCATTATCTTTTTGCCGAAAATTACTGCCTGGTTTTTTCGTCGTTTTTTTAGTGAGTCGGGTATAGAGAATTATGTTTTTGTAATAACTGTACTTTTTGTATCTGCCTCTTTTTCTCATTTTGTAGGATTGGAGCCTATTATAGGTGCTTTTTTGGCCGGTCTGATATTAAATCCTCTGATACCCGAAAAAAGTGTGTTAATGAATAGAATACAATTTGTCGGGAATTCTTTATTTATTCCGTTTTTTCTTATCTCTGTGGGAATGCTTATTGACCCGATCGTTATTTTTACTGATTTGAACGCAATAAAAGTTTCTGTTGTGATGATTGTCATTGCATTTGCGGCAAAGGAGATTGCCGCGAGATTATTTAGTAAGGTGGCTAAATTTTCAAAGCTTGACCGGGGCTTGATATTTGGAATGAGTGTCAATCAGGCCGCAGCGACATTGGCCGTTGTAATAGTTGGTTTTAACAATGGAATATTTGAAGAGGATATTCTGACAGGAACCATCATGATGATTGTTGTAACCTGTTTTTTTGGTGCAATAATAACGCAAAAATACGCAAAAAAAATTGTCGTTAACGATAAAGAGAATGTGGATTTTACGAGTAAAAATGAGTTGGAGAGAATATTAATTCCCATTGCCAATCCGGACAGTGTTGTGAATCTCATGGATTTTGCATTACTCCTGCATCCAAAAACAAGTCCTGAGCCGCTGTATCCGCTGCATATCGTACTGGAAAATGAGAATGTCGAGCAGAGTCTGATTGAGGGTGAATCAATTTTAACGAAGGCGGGCTTTAGAGCAAACGGTATGCAAAAAAGTATAGTGCCTTTAAATAAAATTGATATGAACATCTCTTCAGCAATTATAAAATCAGTGAATGAGCAACGGATATCAAAAATAGTACTTGGATGGAATAAAAAGGGGCAGTTCAAAGGCTCATTTTTTGATACAATTGCGCTTCAATTGGCAAAATATTGCGATGAGATGATTTTTGTTTCTAAAATTGTAAAACCTTTGAATATTATGGAAAGGATAATTCTCATCGTTCCTCCATTTATTTATAAACAAAAGGGATTTTTAGATACTGTCAAATCACTTAAAAAAATAGGCAGTGAAATAGCCGCAGAATGGATTATAGTAGCCGAAGAGCAAACATTCAACGCGATTGAACCTAATTTTACGAAACAAAAGACGAAGATTAAGCATCATTATATTAAAAGTTGGAAAAAAGTAATTAGCGATATAGAGACAATTATTAAACCAAGCGATATGATCATTCAGATGATTCCCAGAAGGGGTCATATAGCGTGGAGGCTTAATTTTGAACAGATGCCTGATCTGCTCGATGCATCTTTTAAAGATAATAATATAATTGCTCTCTATCCAATATGTACTGTTGGAAAGGCATTTGAAAGTGCCGATGAGCTCGACGAAGTAATAGATGAAAAAAATAAAATGCTTGCGTTAGTATCGGCTTCAAATATTATGTTTAATCTGCCTGATAAAAACCCTGAAGTCGCATTGGAAAAGCTTGTTGAAAATAAGTATCCTGACAGCAAAGATGTTGTTCTTAAAAATATAATTGAGGTATTACATGATTATCCTCTTGAACTGACCGAAGATATTGTTTTAATACATATCAGAACAACTATTGTTAGTGAATACCAAATATTTATGGTAATCAATAAGGATGGATTTTCTATTAAAAAAATGCAAAATGACCATAAATTAATGATTGTTCTTTTGTCACCCGAATCAAAATCGACGCAAAGTCATCTTAATATTTTATCTCAACTTTCGAGATTAGTAACTATGCAAGATTTTACGAAATCAATTTTAAAAGCTGATACTTATCAGGAGTTTAGAGAATTAATGAATAATGAACAACAAGAACGGGGTGATTGATAAGAAATCGCTTTTCAGGCGGCACGGGCACCTGCCCGCCTGTCTGTGCGTGAACGCCTGTCTGCGTGAGAACACGCACAGGCAGGCAACCAAAAGAATTTCTCGCGCAGAGTCGCAGAGAAGAGATAGTTGTTCGTTGTTAGTTATTCGTTGTTCGTTTGCAGTTTTTTGGGGTAAAGCAACGATCTTCGTTGCAGGTGTTTTTTTCATTCTCTATACTACAACCCTTCAAATTCTTGTTTATTGCCATTTCGCTTTGCTCCATTGCTTTAGGCATGCTAAAGCCTCTTACCCTGCGGTCGTTTGATCGTTTTTTATTTTGGACATTTATAAATGTATAATTATCAATAATTTATAAGACATATTGCGAATCAAGTCAACTTTTTTTAATAAAATATCGAAAAAAAATTGCAATTTGCAAAATTGTTAATATAATAAATACAGATTTTTACAAAAATATAGCTATATCAATAGATTTATGCATAAAAGACTGCATAACTGACGGACCCAGCTAATAAAATTTTTGACATAATATTACATTATGCACTGCATAATTGACGGGCCGAAGCTCGCTCAAGTCAAATTTTAATGGCTGGGTCGCTCAAATGCCATAATTTATGCAGTGATGCAGCTAATTTACAGATTAAAAAACAAATTTTATAAGTGCACCACGGTGATGTACCTTAACTAAAAAATATTGAAAAACATTATTTTACGAACATTCGTAGAATATATGTTAAAGAAAATAAAATTAACCATGAAGAACTTGAAGAAAATGAAGGTTAAAAAAATCGAAGATTTCCAGAAAAGCCATAACAGAAATAACATTTGTGAACAATCGCCTGCTCCGTACGCTTCGCGCCGGAGAGGCGTAACGTTCACCTGCAAGGAATGACAATGAATTACACAACGACGCTTACCTCTGTGCACGCCGGATTCGATGGAAAGACATGCTGGGTGAACCCATGGGCGGGTATCTGCCCAGATGGCCGTACCGGTATTCTGACTGTCCAGCGACTGGATCTGTCCGGTAGTGACGTGTTCTTTGGCGCGTGCGATGCACGCACCGAGGATATTGGCCAAAGTTGGACCGCGTTTGAGCCTGTCCCGGCAATGCAACGCACACCCGTTGCGGATGGGTTGGAGTCATGCGTGAATGACCTCAAACCGAAATGGCATGCCGCAAGCGGCACAATGTTGGGAATTGGTGTACGCTCATACTACCGGCAAAACGCCAGGCATCCAGATCACGTGTCATCGGGTGGACGCTCCCCCGAAACCGTGTGGTCGGTATGGAATTTCAGTCGAAAGACATGGTCCGACGCATGTGATCTGGGCTTCTGCGACATCGCCCGTCCCGCCGTGACGGTTGCAGGCAGTGTGCAACGTCAAGACGAAGCGAACGGCGACATACTGTTGCCGCTTTCCTGCTCTGGTCGTGGTGAGAAGGTACGCACGACCATTGTATCGCGCTGCGTGTTCCGTGACGGTCAACTCCTGGTTGCGGAGATGGGGAACGGAATGAGAGTGCCCATAGATCGTGGCCTGCTCGAACCATCGCTAACCCAGGTGGACGGTCGGTACCTCCTGACCATGCGCAACGACCAAGCTGCCTATGTGTCGTCGTCCTCCGACGGCCTTCATTTTGACGAGCCCCGGGTGTGGCGATTTGATGACGGTGAGATGCTCGGCAGCTACAACACCCAGCAACACTGGGTTCGGCACAGCAACGGGCTGTTCCTCGTCTACACTCGGCGCGGTTTGAGCAATGATCACGTCTTCCGGCATCGTGCGCCCTTGATGATCGCGCAAGTCGACCCCGATGCATTGGTCGTCTTACGCAGCACGGAAAGGGAACTGGTTCCGAATCGCGGCGCCCGTCTTGGGAACTTCTCCGTGTGCGATGTCAGTCAACACGAAACCTGGGTGCTTGTCGCTGAATGGATGCAACCTGAAGGCTGCGAGCAGTATGGAAGCGACAACACTATCTGGATTGCTCGGATCAAATGGTCCGAACCCAATCGGCTTGTGTCACAGTCATAGGCAGGTTGGTGAACAAGCCCATCGAGGCGATGCTTGACAGCGCGCCTCATGGGCCGCGTTAAAACAAGATAATTAATAACAAAAATTTGAAAAAATTCTGGGCTTTTTACTAATCAAGAAATAAGCACTTGACAAAAAACATAAAACACGTACAATTGTACTTATGAAAATCATAGCAGATACAAATATTTTTTTAGCAGTCTCTCTTAATGAACCAGAAAGAGATAAGATTATTGAACTTACTTTAGGGTACGATTTAATTGCCCCAAATATATTGCCCTTTGAAATAGGCAATGCATTATCAGCAATGCTTAAAAGAAATAGACTCGAACCTGAGGAATTGTTATCTGTCTGGGATGCTACACAGCAAATACCAGTTGATTTACGTAGTATTAATATTCGGGAAGCACTTAAAATTGCGTCAAAATTTAATATTTATGCATATGATGCATATTTTTTAGTATGTGCGATTTCTTTACATTGTCCAGTAATTACTCTAGATCGATGTATGATTGAAGTCGCTCAGAGTTTAGGTATTCAAATCATGGAGGTAACTTAATGAAAGTTTATACATATTCAGAAGCTCGTCAAAATTTTTCTACAATTCTAGATTTTGCAAAATCAGAAGATGTTGTTATAAAACGTAGAGGAGGAGAAACATTTAAAATTGTATTTAAGAAATCTTCTAAATCTCCTTTCGACGTTACAGGCATAAAAACAAAAGCAACAACAAACGATATTCTTAATGCTATAAAAGAATCTAGAGCTTAATGAAAACAAATAATTTTAACAAGGTTCTGCAGGCGACTCGTAAACTCGCACCTGAGGAGAACCGTTGAAAAACAATAAAAACGTATTGACAATGTATATACTTTTGTTATGATAGAACAAAATATGAATATTATTTGGGATAAAATAAAAATGATTGGTTAATATTAAATCGTAAGATTTCATTTGAAGAAATATGCGATCAAATTTTAAATGGTGATTATATTGAGATTCTTGAAAATCCAACACGTAAAAACCAACAGTATTTCATTATGAATTTAGACAACTATACTTGGGTAGTACCGTTTTTTATAAATGAAAAAAATCAAATTATTCTAAAGACAGCATTCCCAAGTAGAAAATTTCACAAAAAATATGGAGACCAGAATGAAAACAAATAACTTATCAGAAGATGAAAAATTAATAGAAGATGAAATAGATCTTCTTAAACCTATATCAGGGAAGAAAAAAGAAAAAGTTTCTAAGATAATTTCGAAAGCAAAGAAAAACAGGTCAATTAGTTTGAGAATTTCTAATTATGAGTTGGGGAAAATAAAAGAAAGAGCAAATGCAGAAGGAATTCCATATCAAACATTAATTAATTCCATCTTACATAAATATATTACCGATCAGCTTTTTGAAAAGGATCAAGTAATAAGATCTTTTAATCTTATTTCTAAAGCATAAAATAAATTTTAAAAAATGAGTGCACACTATTCCCAGCCACTGGACGCATCTAGGAAAGTGTGACGCCAGTGTTGGTCTAGAGAGATGAGACTAAGAGGATGGCTTAAAAGGGTACAAAGTTATTCAACACGGCATTATAAACCGCAAAGTTAGAAAGGACATTAAGAATGACGGATCACGGTAACATCTACCGATCATTGGTTGAGCAGTCGCCTGTTGCGATTGCGGTGCATGAAATCATCCGGGATGATCAGGGCACACCCGTGGACTATCGTTTTCTGGCGGCTAACCCGGCTTTCGGGCAGCATACCGGCCTTGACCATGAAGACATTATTGACCAGACCGTGCGACAGGTTTTGCCTGGAATTGATGAGACGGACTTCGTCATGCGTTATGGTAAAGTGGTTGATACCGGGTGTCCGGATCGTTTTGAAAGCTACTCCAAACCCCTGAACCGGTATTACGCCGTAGATGCCTTTAAAGTCGCGGAAAATATATTTGCCACGATTTTTACGGATATCACCGCAAGCAAAAAGGCTGAAGAAAAACGCACAGCGGCCGAAGAACGACACCAATCTATTATCGCCGCAAGCCCTGACCTTTTTTTTGTAATTACCAGGAAAGGTCGTTTTCTTGAGGTCAAAACGTCTACACCGAATCTGTTGCTGGCAAATCCTGAGCAAATCACAGGTAAGTCTATCGAGGAATTTCTGCCCCCGGACATCACACGTGTTTATTACCAAGTCGCTGAAGAGGTTCTACGCAGCAGGAATATGCAGGCTTTCGAGTACGAGTTGGAGCTTTCTTCCGAAAGGCACACATTCGAGGCTCGGGTAACAGCGATAAATGAAGACAGTCTTCTGTGCGTAGTGAGGGATATCACCCAACAGAAGAAAGCTCTTAGTGAACTGGCCCGGTCGGAGGAACTGTTCCGCCTTGCCAATGCAGCATCAATGGACCACATCTGGGAATTCAATCCAGCTTTGGATAGGAAGAGATGGTGCAAGTCCGGCTGTCTGTTTGGCTGGGAGCACGAAGAGCAGAACGGGTGTAGTCGGGCATGGTGGATGGATCGGGTGCACCCGGAAGACCGTGCGAGAGTCGAAACTTTGCTCGAACAAGGTATGTCAAATGCCGAGTGCACAAATCTGAAATCCCAGTATCGTTTTCAAAAAGCCGATGGCACCTATGCAATCCTGTCTGACCGTTGCTACATTGTAAGGGATTCGAATGGTCAGCCATTGCGACTGGTCGGAGTGATGCGCGACATCACGCATGAGGCTGATATCCTGTGCCAGCTGGAAGAATCCCAGCGTCTGTACAAACTGCTGGTCGAAAACCAAACCGATTTAGTTGTGAAGGTGGATCTGGAGGGACGGTTTGAATTTGTCAGTCCATCGTACTGCCGGCTGTTTGGGAAGACCGAGGATGAGCTCATCGGAAAGTGTTACATGCCGCTGGTACATGAAGAAGATCGGGAAACAACTGCTCAGGAAATGGAGAAACTGTTTGTTCCGCCATACAGCTGCCGGGTGTCCCAGCGCGCCATGACCACGGACGGATGGCGCTGGATTATGTGGTCGGACCAAGCGGTGCTTGATGATCACAACAAAATCATCGGCATTGTCGGTGTAGGGAGGGATGTGACTGCCGAAACAGAAGCTGTCGAGGCACGCAATACACTGGCTGATCAATTGTCGAAAGCCCAGGAGGTTGCCAATCTTGGAAGTTGGGATTATATCGCTCCTACGGATACACTCATCTGGTCTGACCAGTTATATCGCATATTCGGTTTTGACAAGTCCTCATTCAAAAATACCTACGAGCACTTTTTATCGTTTGTCCACGAAGATGATCGCCAGCGCATAATGGATGAGTACAAGAGTTCCCTGCATGATCCGAATACGATCTATAATACCGAGCACCGGATCGTTCGCCCGCAGGACGGGGAGATGCGCTGGGTGCATGAGCAGTGCCGCCACGAGCGCAATGCCGATGGCACAGTGATTCGGTCGATCGGCATAGCTCAGGATATTACCGAGAGGAAGAATGCCGAACGCCATGAAGAAGAGCTGAGAGAACAAATGCTACAGGCACAAAAGATGGAATCCGTCGGCCACCTTGCAGGTGGTGTTGCACACGACTTCAACAATTTGCTCATGGTGATCATGGGGTGTTCAGAAATTATTCTCGACTCGCTCAGACCGGAAGACCCTTTGCGGGAAGATGTTCTGCAAGTTTTTGATGCAGGGAAAAGCGCAACTAACCTCACCCGTCAACTGCTTGCTCTCAGCCGCAAGCAAACGCTGGAACCTGTAGTCTTAAACATCAACCACATCATTGCAAACCTGGAAAAGATGCTGGAACGACTTGTAGGCGAGCACATCGTCATCAAGACTGCTTTGGGCGAGGACATTGGACTGATACGAGTTGATCCCGGACAACTTGAGCAGATTATCATGAATCTTGCTGTGAATGCCCGCGATGCCATGCCTGAAGGGGGTCGTTGGTAATCGAGACGGTCAACGTGTATGCGGACCATCCCGGGGTACAGCTTATTGTTACAGATACAGGATGCGGCATACCTAAAGAGGTTGAATCACGGATTTTCGAACCCTTTTTCACCACGAAGGAATTAGGCAAAGGGACCGGGCTGGGACTTTCCACCGTTTATGGGATTGTCAAGCAATCGGAAGGCGACATTTAAGTCTTCTCCGAGTTAGGCAAGGGTACATCATTCAAAATATTCTTCCCCCATACGGATGCCATGATGGAACATTCTTCCAGTACTTCGGCGATGACCTTATACCGCAATGCCGGCAAGCATATCCTGCTCGTGGAGGATGCGGACAGCCTTCGAAAACTCATAGAGCGTCAACTATCGAAACTGGGATACATTGTGACCGTAGCCGCCGACGGCGGCGAAGCTCTGAGTCTTGTGGAGGATAAGGGGCTCATGCCTGATCTGATTATCACCGATGTTATTATGCCCAATATGAATGGCAAGGAATTGATCAAACGCCTGAGACAAAACCACCCGCATCTGAAAGAAATCTATATGTCAGGCTATGCAGACGAGACCATCATGCCTCACGGAATCCTGAATTCAGACATACCATTCATTCAAAAGCCTTTCGGCATCGATGACTTGGAGCTCAAAATCCAGGAAGTTCTTGGCCACGCCCCGGCCACGACAACACGATCTGTTCCGAATAATGAACGCACAGCTGATGAATAGAGGCTAACCATGCCCTGCTGCGTACGTCACTGTCGTGCTTCCGCAGAGAGCCGTCGTTAAAAGAAAATAATTAAGCACGTAGGATATGTAGAGAATTAAATTGACATATATGAAATCAGCTAATATTCAAAAAGACATTTTAGCTTGGAAAAATCATTGCATCGGCAAATTCCATCTGGAAGTCTAAATCCATTGACAGGTCGATGTGATCAACTTCAGCAGCTATTCCATCTATTATGCCTGTTAATGACGAGTCAAGTAAAGCTTTTGCTGCACCTTTGAGTGAACTGTTGCCCACATATTTAACTTTGTCTAAATCTGTTTTTGGTAGTAGACCAATTCTTTGAGCAGATTTTATGTTCAGATAGTTTCCGAAACCTCCGGCAATATATACCGAATCCAGTTCTTTAATTGACTTGTGAAGATTCTTTAAGAGAATGTTTATGCCGCTGCGCAGAGCTCCTGCACCAAGTTGGATTTCTCGGATATCTTTTTGGTAGAGTGCAATTTTACCACCTGTCTCATTGTGACTGATTACAAAAATGTTTTGTCCGTTATCACTTTTTTGAATTCTTCCCTTCATAGCTAGAGGAATGGTATCAGGCAGTTCGCTGGAATCAAGTAATAGACCTGTTTCATCAATAATACCTAAATCCAATAATATTGCTATGCAATCAATAACTGCGGTTCCGCACAAGCCGATAGGATGCTTTACATCTCCAATGATATGAGTCTGAATATCTCCATCATAAAATATTTTATCGATTGCACCATATGTGGCCCGCATGCCATCTGTTATTGATGCCCCTTCAAATGCCGGTCCGGCAGCTGTCGATGTGGCAACCTGTTTCCCGTTATCTGAAAAGACTATCTCTCCATTTGTTCCAATATCCACAAAAATGGATTGCTCTTCTCTTATTTTTAAATCTTCAGCTAATATGCCTGACGATGTGTCACCACCAAGAAATGATGCAATTTGCGGGAAAACGAATATTTGACTGTTTCCAAAGCTGGAAAGTCCAATATCTCTGCCTGTAAGTCTAATACCATCAGAAAATCCTTGAACAAAAGGTAGTTCACCCAAAGGACTCACATCAATGCCGAGAAAAATCTGCTGCATTGTTGCATTGCCTGCAAGACATATATCATATATATCAGATGGCTTTATGCTGTCTGGAGCTTCGGTTAATAACTTGAAAATTAGTTTGTCCATTTGGCTTACGGCACAGGTTTGTAAATCCTCAATTCCTGTTTCAAAGTCTTTTGCATGGGAAATTCGGCTGATTACATCGTCACCAAATTTAACTTGGCAGTTGATGTCAGATACTGTATGGAGCTGTTCTCCATTATTAAGATTATATAGAACTGCAACAATTGTTGTTGACCCAAGATCTATGGCAACTCCATATTTGCAATCGGTTGTGTTGCCGGATTCAATAGACACAACACATTTTTCAACAATAACGGCAGTACCCTCCCAATTGTTTTTTCTTAAAAATTCAGGCAGTTGCTGCAATACAGGAAAACTTAACTTTTCTACTCCAAGTGATGCTTTTAATCTCATATAGTCATCAGTAGTGTCTTCTCTACTTGCAGGAATTAAAGAAAAATATTGTTTTTTTGTATATGGATTCAGTTGCCTGTTATCATCCATATTCCCGGTTGTCAGAATTTTATTTTTGTCACTGTGTTCAATGTGTTCAACAAAAAAAGCAACATCTGCAGAGACATATGACTGACATGCCAGCACATATTCACCTTTCTTGACAACTCTTTGATGCCCGTCTTTGCCCGTCGTGCACTCGCCATTTACAATTCTTACCCGACATTTGCCGCATGTGCCTTTTCCCCCGCATACAAGAACAATTGATACTCCAGCAGTTAATGCCGCATCACTTAATAAACAACCCTCTTCAACTACAAGTTTTTTCCCTGCCGGTTGAATTAAAACATTATATTTCATCATAACACCTTGTAAATTCCGGAAATAATTCCTTTAATTGTTCTTGTATTAAACCATTTGATGCAAGATAACGTATCTGTTTTGGATGGTTACCTTTACCAATGATTCTGCCCATACCACCTGCTTTCTCTAAAATCAATCCTGCCGCCGCAACATCCCATATATAGATGGTAGCTTCAAAATATCCATCAACAACTCCTGAAGCCAGATCGCATACATCAAGAGCAGCAGACCCTGATATTCTCGGACGCTGAATTTCTTTTGCAATCCTTGTGAAAAATGTCAACTCTTCATATCCGGAGTTTTTATCGGCACCCGTGAAGACAACAGCTTCTTGTAGTGTGTCAACCTTTGAGACAGATAGTTGTTTGCCGTTGCAAAGTGCCCGTGCATAAATTGATGCTGTGTATAGTTTGCCTTGCTCGGCAGCATAGACGGCACCTGCAATGCTTTTGCCTTTGTAGGTTAGGGCAACTGAACAGCACCACCTATCCATTCCATGTGAAAAGTTGACAGTTCCATCTATTGGATCTATAATCCACTGAAAGTCGGAATCACCATTCTTCTTTTCTGCAACAGACACATCTTCTTCACCTAATATCGAGTGCTCAGGGAATTGTTTTTCAATGACATCTGTGGCAATCTCCTGACATTTTATATCAAGCAGTAATTTCACATCATTATCGTAAAGTTTGTAATATTCACAGCGCTTATCAAGGTTAGCGACCGCATAATCTCCGGCAGTCTTTGCTGCCAAAATTGCACAATTAAGAAATTCCTGAACGTTTTCTTCTGATAAATTCATGGTGGCAGGCCTTACTTTGATAAATTGTATTTTATTATGCAGTAGATGGCTCGGCAACCATCTTTCCAATTTATCTTCTTACCCTCTGCATATGTTCTGCCGTAATATGAAATTCCAACTTCATATATGCGTATATCAGGAATTTTTGAAATCTTTGCGGTTACTTCCGGTTCAAAACCAAAACGTTTTTCTTTTAAGTCCAACCTTTGAACTAAATCAGTTCTGAATAATTTATAACATGTTTCCATATCAGTAAGATTTAGGTTTGTTATCATGTTGGATAGGGTAGTAAGCATCTTGTTGCCGATAGAGTGCCAGAAAAATAGAATTCGATGTGGAGTTCCACCCCTAAATCTGGATCCATATACCACGTCTGCAAAACCTTTGACAACAGGTTTAAGAAGTATGTTGTATTCTTCAGGATCATATTCCAAGTCTGCATCTTGTATTATAAGGTAATCGCCTGTTGCGTTAGCAATTCCTGTATGCAGTGCGGCACCTTTTCCCTTGTTTATTTCATGTTCAAAGAATTTAATGTCGAGCTCTTTATTCTGATCTATGTAACTTTTTATTACATCAGATGTTCCATTTGTTGAACAATCATTCACAACAATCATTTCTTTTGAAATGCCATTTATAAGCACCACATCTCTGACTTCATCTAATAACTTAGTTACTGTCAAAGCTTCATTATAAACCGGTATAATAATTGACAACTTTTCTATCATTTCTAAAACCAAACTTTCTATATAAAAATACTAAATTTTGAATGAATGAATAATATCATTAAGAAGATACAAAAGAAAAGAATATTTTTAAAAGTATTCGTTAATTTTACGGTAATGTTTAAAAAAGGCTTAGCCTGATTTATTCATAAATTTCGTTACGAGATAGCTTAGAGTGCTTGAGTTCAATGGGATAGCGAAAAATAATGGGTAATGGTTTATAAACATAAATCAAGATCATTATTTAAGCTATCTCTTTGAAATTGAGTGCTATA
>CAYTUX010000015.1:0-29635 GCA_964441455.1 uncultured Victivallales bacterium
GGGGGAGAAGGAAGGGATGGAAGAGGGAGAGGGGAAGAGGGAAAGGGCGAAAGATTTTTCGCCCTACGAGAGGATTTGTTCGATTTGGCGAAGTTCTTCAGTAGAGAGTTTCAGGTTTTCCTGAATTGCTACAATATCTTCAATCTGGCTGACCTTGCTGGCGCCAATCAGGGCAGAGGTTACTGCTTTATGGCGTAGAACCCAGACGATTGCAAGCTGAGCAAGAGACTGATTTCTTGCTTTGGCAACCTCATTAAGTTTTCTGATTTTTTCAAGGTTTGATTCAGACAACGAACTTTCCTTAAGGAATCCGTGGGGTTTTGCGATTCTAGAATCTTCCGGAACACCATTCAGGTACTTATCTGTAAGCAATCCCTGTGATAGTGGGGAGAATACAATTGAGCCCATGTTATGTTCATCGAGAGTATTCAGCAGGCCATCTTCAATCCATCGATTAAACATATTGTATGATGGTTGGTGGATCAGGCATGGAGTTCCAAGTTCTTTAAGAATATTTATTGCTTCAACTGTTTTTTCCGGGCTGTAAGAAGAGATTCCGACATATAGAGCTTTTCCGGATTTTACAATATGGTCAAGAGCACCCATTGTTTCTTCTAGGGGGGTTTCAGAATCAATTCTATGGCTGTAGAAAATGTCAACATAGTCGATATTCATTCGTTTAAGGCTTTGATCCAGGCTTGAGATCAGATACTTTTTTGATCCGCCGTCGCCATATGGACCAGGCCACATTCTGTAGCCCGCTTTAGAAGAGATAATCATTTCGTCGCGATATACAGATAGTCCGTCAGAAAGAATTTTGCCGAACGTTTCTTCAGCGGATCCCGGAGGCGGGCCATAGTTATTTGCCAGGTCGAAATGAGTTATCCCGAGGTCAAAAGCCCGATATATCATTTTTTTTGAATTTTCGAGGGTATCGACGCCACCGAAATTGTGCCAAAGTCCAAGGGAGATTATCGGAAGCATCAGGCCGCTGTTTCCGCATCTTTTATATGTCATTTTGTCATAACGATTATTGTCTGGTTTGTACATTTTTGTCCTTTTTTTTTTGAGATGCGATAAATCAGGTCTTTACGGGCATTGACCAAGGACTAAAGACCAGGGACACATGACTCGGCTTCGCCGTTGAGATGCGATAAATCACGTTTTTACAGGACCATTCCGGTTGCATCCAGGAGGTCTTTAGCGATTGTAAAGATTTTATCGAATCCTGATATTTTAAAGAGGTGCATAATATTATCATTTGCACCGACTATTACAGTTTTGCCGCCGCGGTTTTTAGTTTCCTTTGTGAGTTTAAGCAGACCTCTGAGTCCGGCACTACTTAGGTATTCAACATTTTCAAAGTCGAGGATAAATGACGATTCACCTTTGTCTAAGAGTCGTTGGATGTGGTTATCGAATACCGGTAGAGTTTGTGTGTCTATTCTACCACCTAGAGATACAACTATGCTTGAGCCGATTCGGCTATGTTCGAATGTCATCATGTTTTTGATTCCTTTTTTGTTTTGTATGATAAACAATATATTTTGTATTTTCAAACAAAAAAAATCAATTTTGAGGAAAATCATTTTGGCGAAAGATTTTTCGCCCGTACGGGGGCGAGGGAGATTAGGAAGGGAGAGGGCGGCAAGAATGCCGCCCGTACAGGGAAAAGGGAATTGCAATTTTAAATTTAGTTTGTTATTATTTATAGAAGTAAATAAATTTGATATTTAAAAAAGGAGTAGAGATGATTAAGTTTAAGATACCGGAACGATTCAATGCTGTAACAGCTCCAGAGGTTGAGAAGAAGTTATTATCAATGATTCAGCGGGAGAAGCCTGATAGGCTGGTATGCGATTTTTCAGAGACAGAGTATATGTCTAGTGCCGGTTTAAGGGTTATGTTATTAGTTTACAAAAAAATGAAGGCAATTGACGGTGAGTCAGTTTTTTGTGGAGTACGTCCTGAAGTATTCAGTATTTTTAAGATGGCCGGATTTACACATGTTCTTAATATTCAGCAAGAGGATGTTAAAGAATGAAATTTGTTGTATTGCTGATTTATATATTTGCATTAACAGTTTATGGTAATCAAAGGGTTAAAATGGTTCTGCAGTGGGAGCATCAGAGTCAATTTGCCGGTTATTACATGGCATTAGAAAAAGGTTTTTATGGTGATGAGGGGCTTGACGTTACACTTCTTAGAGGTGGAGCGGATGTAGATCCGTTTCAATTGCTGGAAGAAGGTCAAGCCGATTTTTGTTCTGCTATGCTTGCACCAGTTTTAATGATGTCCAAAGACGATGTTAAATTTTGTCTTCTTGCACAGATAATAAACAGTTCCACGCTAAGTTTAGTTGCCTGGAAGGAAGGCACAGATGGAACCGTCATCAGCAAGCCGTCAGATCTTCATGGAAAGACAATTTCGATCTGGGAATCATTTCATGCGCCATATAAGGCAATGTTTGATTATTATGATGTAAAGCCTGAGATTGTTCCGCAGTATTTTTCCTTCTTCTTATTTGCCGAGAGGGGCGTTGATGCCTGTTCGGCAATGATATACAACGAATATCATTCATTGCTTCAGGCCGGAATCAGAGAAGATGAGATCGTAGTTTTTAAATTTAATGAACTGGGAATGAACTTTCCTGAAGACGGCATTTATTGTCTTAAGGAGAAACAGGAGAGAGAGCCGGAGATTTGTTCTGCCTTTGTCAGAGCAAGTTTAAAAGGCTGGGCATATGCCAGGGATCATAAAAAAGAGACACTGGATGTTGTTATGAACTATGTCAGGAATTCAAAATTGCCAACCAATCGACCACATATGGAATGGATGCTGGATAAAGTATTGGAAGCGATATATCCATCAGGGGAGGAAAGTTGGAGAGTCGGCAGACTAAGTGAGCAGTCATTTAATCAATCAATTTCAATATTAAACATCACCAATGAGATACCTTATGAATCATTTACATCAAAGGAGGCACGTGATGTTCAGGATTAAAGGGTCACTTTTTTTAAAGTTCACACTATTCATCTTTATAGGTACAGGAATTGTGCTGCTGATATTGGTAAAAGTGAATAGTTCCATGATGCGAAAAATGTTATTAGAGAGCAGGGCAAACTACTATACAGCACTGGCAGAAAATGCAGCGGGCAAAATTGACAGTTTTTTCTCCGATGCCCGCAAGAGTGTTGATGAGGCAGCATTAATTTTTCAGAATCAGGAAATCACACGAGATGGTGCAATTTTATTAATGGAGAGGATAATAGAAGATAACGATTCAGTTTTTGGAAGTGCAGTAGCCTTGGCGTCGGACATGGATTTCAAATCGGCGGGTTATCAGATTTTATATACCTGGATAGATGGTTACGGGAATCTAAGAACAGAAGATCGGATAAACACGTTAAAAGATTATCAGAGTGATTGGTTTTATCTTCCAGAGTATTTAGGGTATTCATTATGGTGTGAGCTTTACAATGATTTTGATACGGGCATGTTAATGACGACCTATTCAGTTCCAGTTTTTGATGACGGCGAATTACAAGCAGTAATAACATGTGATTTGACTGTGGATCACATAGATAGTTTTTTATCCAGTTTCGACATCGGCGAGAAGACAAAAGCAATTTTAGTATCAGATAATGGACGATTTATTATTCATCCTAAGAAAGAGTGGATAATGACAGAGACTTTTTACAGTTTAGCAGAGCAATCTGAAATAGAAGAGCAGAGAGAGGTATTAACCAAGATAGCACATGACATACGGGAGAAATCCTCATCTTTATATAGGTACTACAGTCCATCATTAAAAGAGGCAGTCTGGTTTTACTTCAATCACATACCTTCTACGGGCTGGGTAGTCGGTTTTATAGTACCAGAGTCAGAGATTTTTGCACCAATTTTTGTAATGAATCATAAGATGGCCATAGCGGCAATCTTTGGTATTCTGCTGCTTTTGCTTCCTGCACTTCTGATTTCCTTAAGGATAACAAGACCGCTGCGGCAGATTTGCAATGCAACCAGAATAATATCCACTGGAGATTTCGACTTTTCGCTTCCGGAGACTAAAAGAACAGATGAGATAGGTCAACTTATAGAAGATTTCGGCAGGATGCGTGACAACTTGAAAGAGTATATGACAAACCTTGCAATCAAGACAGCGGAGAAAGAGAAGATATCCAGTGAGCTGGCAATTGCAGAAGAGATTCAGCACAGCATTCTGCCCAAGCTTTTTCCGCCATTTCCCAAGAGGGCCGGGCTGGATATATTTGCCGTACTTCATTCAGCACGCGAAGTGGGTGGGGATCTTTATGATTTTACGCTTTTAGATGACAATCATTTATATATATCAATTGGAGATGTTTCCGGCAAGGGTGTTCCGGCTTCACTTTTCATGGCAGTTGGCAAAACTCTTTTGAAGTCGACAATTCAGGCAGTGAGGGATCCAGCCAAAGCACTTATTCATGTAAACAATGAGCTTTCAGAGGGTAATGATTCATGTATGTTCATAACATTATTTTGTGGAATTCTAAATTTAGAAACAAATCAACTTATTTATTCCAATGCCGGGCATAATCCACCTTTGCTTGTAAAGAGGGGGAAGCCGGAGTTTTTTCCAGAGGCGTGCAGTCCGCCGTTAGCTGCAATGGAAGATATACAATTTGAGAATGAGACAATCGATTTAGAAGACGGAATGCAGATACTGCTTTATACCGATGGAGTAACAGAGGCAATGAACAGAGAAGAAGTCTTATTTGATGAAGAGCGACTTGTTAAAGTTGTTTCAGAAAATCCAACAAAAACAGCTGAAAAGAGGATAAGCACAGTGCTTAAGGCAATACGAAAATTTGCAGATGGAGCCGAGCAGTATGATGACATCACTATGCTTTGTCTTTCCAATCAGCGTCAGCAGGAATTTGTTAAGGGCGAGAATTCTCCCACTTCAGTATTAGTGTTGACGAATCACCGGGCAGAGTTTGCAAGAATAGTCACCTGGTTAGAGGATTTGGGGGAAGAATTAAAGTGGGATCATGGATTTCTTATGCAGCTTAATCTTATTTTAGAAGAGTGGATAGTAAACGTGATTTCTTATGGATTCACGGATGATGCAGTTCACGAGATAGAGATCAGATTATGGGAGTCGGAGAAAGATGTCAAGTTTGAGATAATTGATGATGGAATTGCTTTTGATCCAACAGAGCGGGAGATACCGGATATTGATATTTCTTTAGAGGAGCGTGAATTTGGAGGACTTGGCATTCATTTTATAAAAGAGACGACGGATGAATTCAGGTATGAGCGTCGCGGGGGGTTGAATATTGTTGCAATGGTGAAGAAAAAGTAAAAAGGGGGATGGGAGGGGAGGTCGTTGGTCGTTGGTCGGGAGGGAGAAAGAAGGTGAGGGGTGAGAACGTCGAACATCGAACGTTCAACGTCGAATGTGAATGAGGAAAAACCCCTCCCACCCCGCACGCGAGGGGACCTCCCCTAAACAGGGGAGGAGTACTTTGGGTCTGGTGGTGGGTGGATGGAAGGGAAGAATTATGGGACTGATGGGAATTATGGGAGAAGTAGGGATGGACAACAATGGACGAGGATGGACGGGAGAAGAAAGGAATGTTAGGAAGGAGGAAGGTGAGGTCGTTGTTCGTTGGTCGTTGGTCGTTGGTCGGGAGGGAGGAGATGGAACGGATGGGGGAGGGCGACATGCGTGTCGCCCGTACGTGGTATTGGGGAAGGTGAGTAATTTTTCAACAGAATAGTTGACAAAAAACCATAATGGTGGTATTATTTCGGCACTTTTTATATAAATCGGTATGGTTTTGTTATTATAATACAGGATATAGAGATGGCAATAAAATTAAAACCTAGAGACAGAGTAATTAATTGGATAAACAGTCAAGTTTCCGGTAAAAATTTGCGGATTGGGGACAATTTACCATCGGAGCGGAGTTTATCAAAGGAGCTTGGAGTTTCACGGACGGCAGTTCGAGGGGCGTTGGATTATTTAGAAGAGTCAGGCAATCTTGTTTCTACCGGTCAAGGTCGGGCAAGAAGAATATCAAAAGGGAGGGTTAAAGAGATGGCAAAGAAGAAAGTTTTAGAGAGAAAGTTATTTGGAACAGATGGAATCAGGGGTACAGCGAATGAGTATCCTATCATACCGGAGATAGCTTTAAAAGTAGGCAAGGCAATTGCAGCGGAGTTCAGGACATCGGGACACAACAACAACGTAGTAATAGGCAAAGACACCAGGTTATCGGGTTACATGCTTGAGACAGCACTGACCAGTGGTTTAGTATCGATGGGGATGAATGTTTTATTGGTTGGTCCGGTTACTACGCCGGCCGTTGCCCATTTAACCAGAAGCATGGGATCGGCAGTGGGCATAATGTTGACTGCATCACATAATCCTTATACAGACAATGGAATAAAGATTTTTGGTTCAGATGGTTACAAATTATCCGATGAGCATGAAGCAAGGATAGAAGAGATGATTATTAACGGAGTAGATTCAGAAGGAGCATCGCGAACAGATATAGGCAAAGCACTTAGAATTGAAGATGCACGCGGCAGATATATTGAGTTTGCAAAGACAGCATTAAACAATGTATCACTGGAAGGGTTACGTATAGTACTTGACTGTGCAAACGGCAGCGGGTATTTTCTTGCACCACTAATTTTCAAAGAGTTAGGTGCTGATGTAATAAAGCTATCAGTTGAACCGGATGGTTTAAACATCAATGATCAATGTGGCGCGACATATCCGGAAAAGATGTCCAAAGCAGTTGTTGCTCACAATGCAGACATTGGAATTGCACTTGACGGAGATGCAGATAGAGTAATTTTTTGTGATGCAAAGGGCAGCATTGTTGATGGCGACAAAATTTTGGCGATGTGTGCGATTGAGATGAAAAATCAGGGAAAGCTTGAGGACAATACATTAGTTGTAACGACAATGTCGAACATAGGTTTACACATAGCGATGAAAGAGCATGGTATTAAAACAGTTACTACCGATGTTGGGGACAGATATGTAATAGAGTCAATGCGTGAGAACGATTATAATCTTGGAGGCGAGCAGAGTGGTCACATTATTTTTGGGGATTTTGGTACAACAGGCGATGGTATAGTTTCAGCTTTAAAAGTTTTGGAATTGATGCATGACTCGGGTGAGAGTCTTGAAGAGCTTTCAAAATGTATGAGACAGTATCCACAGACACTTGTAAGTTTGCCAATAAAAGAGAAACGACCGCTTGAAGAGCTTTCCAAATTAAACACCGAGATTTACAAATGTCATATGGAGCTTGGAGATCAGGGACGAACCGTTGTGAGATATTCAGGTACAGAGAATAAAATCAGGTTATTAGTTGAAAGTGCAGAGCAGAAGTTAACAGACAAATGGATTGAACGATTGACCAATGCAGTATTAGAGGAGATAGGTTAACATGATTACTTTTATTAATGCGGACGAGAAGATATTACGTCATTGTGAGCCACTGACATCGTCAATGAATATTGGAGAAGTTCAGATTGCCGGTTCTACATTAAGGGAATTACAGATTTCAAACTATACCAAAGCCTTGGAAATATGCCCAGATGCCGAACAGAAAGAGGTTTTTTGTATGGAGAATGCACTAATTTCTGTAGAATCAATGGTTAAGCTATTAGAATCTTGTGAAGAGAATAAAATTTATGATGGCGATAATGTACTTGCGTATACAAAGGATATTTCTGAGTACAACTATAATGTTATTAATTGTGGGGATGGAGATTTTTTCATAGAATATTCTTGGGATTTTTTATCAGTTAACGAGAGATTGCTTAAAGATATAAAGAGCAAGATATTGGGAGAGGTTCATTCATCAGCTGTAATTGATGGAGAGATTATAGTTGGAGAAGGGACAAGGATTTTACCTGGAGTTTTTATTGAGGGGAATGCAATTTTTGGTAAAGATTGCAAGATTGGGCCAAACTGTTATATACGCGGTAACAGTTATATTGGAGACAATTGTCATATTGGTCAGTCTGTAGAGATAAAGAACTGCATTATAATGAATGGTTCAAGTGTAGGTCATTTAAGTTATTGTGGAGATAGCATTATTGCTCATAGTGTTAATTTTGGAGCCGGCACAACAACATCCAATTTGCGTCATGATGGCAAGAATCATAAGTCAATGATTGAAGGCGAGCTTATTGATACGGGACGCAGAAAGCTTGGAATGATTATTGGTTCGGATGTTCATACAGGCATAAACACGAGTTTTTATCCCGGCAGGAAGGTTTGGCCGGGTATGGTTACCAGGCCGGGTGATATTGTTGTTCGTGACATAATAATGAGCGAAGTTTCTTAGAGGGGAGACAGTTGCAAGTTGTGAGTTGGAACGGCTGGGACTCTGATGGGCTGGATGTTTTTGCTTTGGCGGAAGATGCCGAGCTGGGGCTCGGCGTTACCAGGGGAGAAGGATGGCGTACGGGGAGAATATTATCTGATTTGGCGGACACTTCGATACTGTCCATTATAGTGGCTGGCTAGATTTTTAAGGAATGAGCCGCCGTCCCTATCGATCTGGTATCCGATGCAGTAAATCACAGGTTCAGGAATACCTTTTGGTTTATATTCTTTTTCGTACATCAGGTTAAGATACTTAACAAAGTCAGCCAGCGTCCAGAATCCCGGATCAGGAGCCGGGGGAGGAGATGGTCGAGGCTTATTAAATCCTCCGACATGAACTGTTTTCCAGTATCCTTCTCGAGCTTTTACAGGTTGTTGACCTTCTTTCAGGGGGGCTGAAGAAGCTTTAACGGGGGGGACCCAGACTTTTTTTGCTTCACCGGCAGGAGCTGAAGCTCTAGCGTTTTCCCATGCGGTAATTGCACCCTGATTATTATCAAACCACTGTTGACGTTTATTTTGATATGCTTCCATCTGCTGCGGGGTAAGAGCTTTTTCAACTCTAGGAATACCATCACTAATAATCATAATAGTGTCTGCACCTTGAGCAAAAGCACCAGTCAGGGCAAGGTCAAGTCTAGTTGTTCCGCCAACAGCTCGAAGGTCGCCAAAATTTTCACCTTCAATATTTCCGGAAGTTAATCCCCAGTTACCATCAGTATTAAATGGACGAATAAACATTTTGGCATCATTTTTATTTTTTTCATTTGCAATAACCATTTTCGGAGTCATATATTCAGCGGCGTCGGCAAAAGCGATTACCGTGAAAAGGGATCCCGGAGATAGAGCATCTATAACATCTTCAATTCTTTTTTTAACCCGGAGATAACCAGGTACGCCACCTCTTTCCTCCTCTACCATACTTACAGATACATCAACGAGTATAGCAATTTTTTCACCTTTAGCTTTAAGTCCGAAGAAATTAACTGATGATACGCCGCTGCCGAACCCGTGCGTTCCGTATCCTGTACCAAGCCCAGCTCCCATACCTTTTCCTGAAACAGCCTTAAATTTTGGTTGAAATGTTGTATGGAGTGTTTTAGGGTCAGCCTTTATTTCAGGCAGATTAATAGAGGTTTTTTTCATTGCAGTCATTCGGGGTATAACCGATGGTCTACTTGAGCTACGCTGTTTTTTCTGCACCTTAACTTTATGTTCCAATATTCGTGGTTCATATTTTTTTGTAGGAGGGGGAGCGACAAAAACGGATGGCTCATCTTTTTGTGCAGTCATAATCACATATCCACCAAAGACGGCCAGCCCAACGAGAGTGATAACCAGAGCAGTTAAGAAAGAATACATCATAATTTGTTTTCGTTTCTTTGACAGCTGATAATGACCCAAGCCTGAAATCATTATATTTTTATTTGTTTTTTCTTTTGGATTGTTCATTTTTTAACCTATCTACTCAAGTGACGTTGTAAAAGTGACATTTTTAATTCCGGCATCTGCACATGCATTCATCACATCAATGATTCTCTGATGTTCAGATTCTCCGGCAGCCCAGATAGTAATTAGAGCCTTATTTTTAGAGGCATCGCATGCTTGGCGGTATCTTGTAAGAGTCTGAACCAGGTCCGGTATTTCATTTTTATCAGGAGTTCCATATTCGCTGCCATTCAAATATATTCTTCCATTTTCTCTAACTTCAATAATTTGTTCATCGGGCATATCGACAGAGACAGCCTGTTGAACCACACCTGGAAGTTCAAGGCTTAAATCACCTTCGGACTTTACAAGACTTGCAGTTACCATAAAGTAAACCAGCAGCAGGAATACCATATCAATTAGAGACGATACATCCAATGCAGGATCTTCGATTTGTGAATGTGAAAGTTTCATGATTAATCTCCCGGTATAAAAGCACCAAATATAAAATTATCAAATCCATTTTCTGCCAAAGAGTTCATCACTTTTCTTATGTGTTTATGATGAGTTTTCTGATCTGCTCTAATATATACCTTCATATTTGGAGTTATTTGAATTTCAGATTTGGCAATATCTTTTAGTTCATCGATGGTTACAAGGTCGTTACCACTATAAATATTACCATCGGGAGTAATATTAATAATAAATCTGTCGGGGCGTTCTTTTGGGACAACGGCTTTTGTAGCAGTTGGAATTTCCATTGGAATGCTTTGTACGACACTCATATGTGAGGCACACATAAAGAAAACGAGCAGAAGAAACACCATATCAATCATGGGAGCCATTTCAAATTGTGCATCACCTTCTTGTTCTAACGCTATTTTCATATTAATCCAGTTTATTTTTTAATTGCAACAGTAACGGTATGCAGCATATTTCCGAGAACACGCCCTAATCTTGTAACGTTTGTATTATACTTTCCTTTTAAATAAAAGTACAAAAACATTGCAGGAATGCCAATAATAAGACCTGTGGCAGTTGTAACCATAGCTTCACCAATATTTCCTGCGAGGACTTCAGGTTTACCCATTCCGCCTTGCCCGATTTTCTGGAATGCTTTAATCATACCGCTAACGGTACCAAGCAGACCAAGCATAGGAGAGATTTGAGCAATAATAGAAAGGTAGCTAATAGATTTAAGCCCGGAAGCAGTTTCTTCAATAGAAGCTTCTTCCATTGCTTTTTCCATATTAAGAACATCATCCATGGAAATAGCTTCCGGGTCGAGTCTTTGAAGACCTGCACCTAGAATATTTGTCATTAATCCGGGATTACTTGCACAAGTAGTTTTAGCCTGTTCGATATTAAGAGTTGATAGAGCATCATCAAGAGGAGGTATAAGTTCGGGGGTGAGCATTTTTTTATCTCTTGCGATAATGAACCCGTAAGCACCCAGACCAAGAGTTGCGATAAAGCATATAGCCAGCGGATACATGAGCATACCACCTTGTTTAAGGATACCCATAAAGGTAGTTTCTGCCGGAGCATTTTCTGCTGTGATACCTTCTTCAACATTTTGAGCGCATATAGGAGTTACGAATGCAGCGACGCAAAGAGCAATTCCGGCAATGAGTGTTATTCTTTTTATTTTAGTCATGTTATTTCCTTTTTATTATCTTTGATTATTATTAAATTTTGAGACGCGATAAATCTTGTCTTTACGAGTGTTGACTCAGTGACCCAGTGACTTTGTGACGCAGTGACCCGTTCAACTGTTGAGACGGTATAAATCTCATCTTTATTTATTCGCCAAATTTTTCAAACAGTTCCTTGTCGTCATCAAGAGTCGGAGTTTTTGATGTATCGGGTTCTTTATTATTTTCCTTATCCTCATTATTTTCTTTCAGTTCATCCAGGTATTTTTTTTCTTTTTTAGTTTCGAGCAGTTCTTCGACTTGTTTATTGATATCTTCAGAGAAACCGAAGAAGACATTTTGCAGAGGTTGTTCTTCTTTTTTTTCAGTAAGTTTTTTATCCATAATAGATTTCAGATTAACAAGGGCATTTTCTTCCCATTCTGTATTCGGGAATATTTTTGCAATTTCATAGTATACATCTCTTGCACGGTACCAGTCATCAAGTTTTTCGTAGCATTTTGCGGTCATCATGAGTGCATCGGGGAAAGTATCAATATCCTTATTTTCGAAATCGACCGACATAACCGCGGCATCCATTGCAGCGGGATAGTTAGTTTGTTCCCAAGCGATATATGATTTATTCAGCCAATACAGACCCATAGCCATATCGCCCGGAAAAGGTTTATTCATTGATTCAAGTTTAAATTCCGCAGTTTTAATTTTACCCATTTTGATGAGGCACTTAATACCTTTAAGATCAGCTAGAACCCCATAATATGTCCAATTGGCACGTCTAAGGTATCGATACAAATTGTATAAATACTCATACTGTTTTTTCACATTTTCTTTTTCTTTTTCAGTTTTTGCAAATTGATCATTTTTATCGCATTCATACATAAGATAAGTTGCCATTTGGAAAGCAGGTTCAATTGCATTATTATCGGGTAGGTTCAGGTATGGCAGACATGGTTGCAGTTTTTTTAACATAATGTTAAAGGCTTTTCTCCACTGTTTTTTACTGACATATTGCGAAACATCACCATAATTAATTCTTAAGTCAGTAAACCATGCAGAATCGATTTGCGAGAGTTCAATTCTAGTAGTTGCGGTTGATGTTCCCGAGCTAGCTTTGGCGACAATAAAGTCTTTTCCGAATCCGGAAGCAGTAACATTAATTGCATTTTCGCCATTTTTGATTCTGATGGATACATCTTCAGTTTTTGTATAGCTTTGTGCATGAACAAAAGTCACGCATAAAAGAGCAGTTATAATATAAAATATTTTATTCATTTATTTCCTTACAATTTTTCTAAAAGTTCCTTTGCATCTTGAGCTTCCGGAGTAATATTCATTTCCGGTATACTGAGCATTTCATTAATAACCTCTTTTGCTTTATCGTGTTGATACATTTTTTGCAGGCATAGAGCTCTTTTATAGTAAGCTTTAGCAGCCCAGTTGATATATCTTGAATACATAATGTAAATTCTTTCATAATATGCACTCGCTTTAGCAAATTCATTTTGTTCAAAGTGAGCTTCCCCTCTTCCGTATAGGGCTTCGGACCAATTTGGTTTCCACCCTTTTACCCCCAGCACCTGTTTAAAAGCTTCATCGGCTTTTTCGTACTCTTTTTTAGCGATGTGCAGCCAGCCAAGTTTAAGCAGAGCCTGGCTAGCTTCGCCGCTACTTGCATAGACCTCTCTTATGACATTCAGGTTTTCCTCGGCCTTTTTATAAAGAGCATTAGCTTTTCTTGTCTCTTTTTCATTTTTTGCCTGATTGATATAATTGTCAGCAATAACCATTCTAGCATCAAGGGCGTAATCGGTTTCGGTATATTTGTCAATAATATGGTTTGCAATTTTAATGGCAAAATTCATATCTTTATCTTCAACAGCAGTATCTAGCATGAACTGGCAAACGGCGGGGCTTGCATATGGGAGAGTCTTTTCATCTCTCATTGACTGCATAATACGTTCTCTGGCATTTGTGCTTATGCTTGTACTGTAGAGCATTATTCTTTTCAGTCTGGTTGTAAGAGTTTTCTGGTCATTTTTAACAGCTTTCACATAAGCATCTTTTAATTCCTGCCATGCGAGGTCAGATGTTTTTTTGTCAGCTCTTTTAGCTCTTCCGATCCATTCATCAAGAATCATATCCACCCCGATAGCAGTGGAGTCATCGCCAAATCTTTCTACTGCAGTGAGGTAATATTTCATTGCATAGCCTTGTTGTCCGCTATTCCAAAGAGAGTATCCAATCCAATAAACAGCTAAAGGAATATTTGAGCCATCTCTTGCTCTTTTGATATATTTTTGATAATGGTCAATTGCCTCCTGATATTTTTCATCTTCCACCAGTATTTTTCCGGCCTGGAATACAGCATGGTTGTATAATTCAATATTTAGATTTGTAAAAGTAGCAGCCTTATCATAATACATAACAGCGTCATCGAGTCTGCCGTCGAACCCTGCAATATCGCCACGGGTAAGAATTGCTTCACAGACATTTTCATTTTTTGGATATTTGGTTATAAACTCTTTAAGTCTTTTGTCGGAGTCTTCGAATTCAGAGAGACCATAAGCACATACAGCTCTTCTATATGCACCATCTTCAGCATATATATTACCTGGATAGCTATCGAGTACGATATCAAAGAAGCTTGCGGCATTTGTATAATTTCCATCAAAAAGGTAAGACATAGCAATCCAATAAGTTGCAGGTTCTCTAAGTTCTGTTGCGGGATAATCTTTAAGCATTGTAGTCAGCCATTTAACAGAGTCTTTAAGTTGTTCTTCCATGAAAGATGCGTATCCGAGAAGGAATTTACATTCTGCACCGGAGGAGTGCTGGGGGTTTATAGTAAGAGTTTCGGTGAGGTGAGAAATAACCATCGGCCAATTTTTTTCTTGAGCATATAGTTGTCCCATCATAATAGTCAAGGGGTCAAAATATTCACCTCCCGGCAATTTATCCATATATTCTCTACCAATTGTAAACGCTTTTGTCCAAGGTTTAATCATAGTCGCACACTGGAAAGCAGTATACAGAGCTTCGTCAGACTCTCTTCCTTCCGTAATGCCATGAAGGTAATAGAACATTTCCCCTGCTTCACGATATCTCATCATCTCCATATAACCCCTAGCAATACGAAACAGAAGTTCTTTATCATAATTATCAATTTCGTCAATAGCTTCCAGCTGTGCTTCCACTTCGCCAATTGTTTCCTGCATACGAATTAAAACACGTGGGTCGCCAACACTGAACTTTTTAAGAAGCTCTACACGTCTGTTAAGGTATTCCAGGAATTCTTCTGTTCTAATGAAAATCAGGTCATACGAATATACCATACGATATATCCACAATGCATCTTTATATTTTTCTTCACCAAACAATTGGTCAGCAGCCTCCAGAGCAGCCATATTAAATGCAACAGATCTTGAGGCAAAAGAGTTTCTAGTTAAAATATATGGAGTGAGGGGATATAGGCTGTCAAGGTCAAGAACTTTAAGATATGCAGTTGCCAAAAGAGTAGCCGCCCAGTTTTTTCGGAGGAAATCATTTGCATGATTATATACAATTTTCAATGGTTCAATTGCATCCGACCAGTTATCTTCAGCAAGATAAGAACGTGCGACACCGGCATACAGGTCGGCTTTTAGCGATGAATTGTAGTCATAGCGTCTGTCAGCGTTTTCATATGCATTAATAGCCTCTTTGTGTTTTTCTCTAAAGCGTAATGTATCGGCAATATATAGAGTTGCATCGGGGGTTTTAAATCCGTGAGGATAGCGTTTTAGATATTCTTGGAAGGCTTTATCTGCAGCACCAAATTGACCAGTTAAGAAATAGCATATACTGATATTATAGTATACCATCTCCATACTTGTAACAATTTTGGAATCTTTTTCATCTTTATACCACTCGATCAGCTGCATAAAAGGAGGAATTGCGTCCATATACAAGCCTTTTTGCATTCTATCCGATGCTTCGAGTCGCACTTCTCTTGGTGTAGATTGAGCAAAGGTATAATCGACATTGAAAAACATTAAAATTATAGCAACGACTAAAAATTTTCTAAACATATTTTCCTTATTGGTATAGGGATTAAAACTAGAACTAAAAAATTAATTTGTATATTGTAATGCAAGATAGAAAAAAAATCAATAAAAAAAATTGTGTTTAAGTTTTTTTTCCTGTTTTTCTGGTTGATTTTTGTTTTCGGTCGGCGGAGACGTATTAGCTCCTCCCCTTGCTAAGGGGAGGTGTCCGAGGAACGAGGACGGAGGGGTTCTTCCTCCCGATGTGCAGACTAATATTGTCTTGTAGGAATGGGAGCGACGATGTCCTCATCGTCATGAAAAAGTATTTTCACTGTTTATCATCCAAAAAGGTGAAAATCAAAAAGTAACTCATTAATTTTATTAATTAAAACTCATGCTTACATCATTAACCAGAAATCTAAGGGTTTTTTTTAATGTTTTTTTCAAGTTCGGAGGTGAGTGCGGGAGGGGAATGAGACGGATGGGACAGATGGGACGAATGTGCTGGTGGGTTGGGAAAACGAAGATTCCGCCGGGGACAGAATAGGAAGGGTAAGGAAAAAGGAAGATAAGGAAGGAGGAAGGGAGAAAAACCCCTCCCACCTCGCACGCGAGGTGACCTCCCCTAAACAGGGGAGGAGCACTTTGGATCTGGAGGTGAGCGCGGGAAAGAAGATGGACGGGGAGGCTTCTGATCATGGTTTCCACCGGGGCAAGCCCGGTGGTGAGCGTGTGGGGGGAGAAAGAGGAGGGGGAGGAAGGTTAGGAAGGGAAGGGAAAAGAAATGTAATAATTAAGATTGAGTTTGGGCATTTTTTTATGTATTATGTATATAAATATGTATTATAAAAAGGAATTTAATGATGAAGACACATAAGTTGGTTTTGCCGGAGCACTTGAATAATTATGGACATTTATTTGGTGGATATATGATGCAGTGGATTGATGAGCATGCCTTTATTGTTGCAACGCTTGAGTATCCAGGAAACAAATTTGTTACAATAGCATTGGATAATGTTGTTTTCAAGAAGTCGATTACTCAAGGGGCAATACTTATATTCGATATAACTGAATTTAAAAAAGGAAACACATCAATCACTTATAATGCCAAAGTATTTGCACGTAATATTCAGAGCAATGAGGACACATTTGTTTTTGAGACAAACATTACCTTTGTTAATGTCGATGAGAATGGCAACAAGAGCAAGATAAAGACAATGAACTCAGAGTTTGAGCACGGATTGTTTTGAATTCAAGAAAGTTAATTATTGATTAGAGAAGGGATAAGTAAGATGAAGAGTGAGCATGAATTATTGGAAGAGGCACAATGGAAGAAGTTATTTGAATTAGGCAATGGAGATATTTCGATGTTGTTGATGTTTGTTCAGAAGCTTTGTGCAGTTTTTCATGTTTTTGATCCTGCAAATGATTTGCAAATTTTAGATGAAGAAAAATGGGTTGATTTGCAACCACTTTTGAAGTCAAGAATTATTCATGTCATAGATTGGGCAGAAAAGGTTAATCTTGGTTATTTAGATGGTATTAGAAATTTAAAAGAGATCTCTGATAATTTTTATGACTTAGGTATAGAAGACTTGAAAGGGGTTACCGAAGATATTCACCAAGCAAATCATGCATTGACAGATCAGTTATATATGGAACTGGGTGATGGAGAGTAATGTATTCATTGATTTTTTCCAGTTGATTGGTCAGGAAGTTAAAGAATATCGGAGCTGCTGCTTTTTTTCGGCAGGAATATCGGGCATGCGACAAGGTGGAGATCTGTGACATTTTCAAGGGTTGGAACTTGTGTTTCACACTGTTTTTCGGCGTACATGCATCTTGTATGGAATCTGCATCCGCTTGGAGGGGTTATTGGGGATGGAACTTCTCCGGTCAGCGTTATCTTTTTCTGTTTTTTCTTGTCAATGGTTGGTACAGCAGAGATCAGAGCTTTTGTATATGGATGTATTGAGTTATTAATTATTGTATCAACTGGGCCCTGTTCAACGATTTGCCCCGCATACATTACGGCAATATAGTCAGATATATGAGCAATTACACCAATGTCATGTGAGATGAATATATATGAAAGCTGTTTTTCTTCTCGTAGTTTTGTTAAAAGATTTATGACCTGAGCCTGCACGGAGACATCCAATGCGCTTACAGCTTCATCACATATAATAATTTCAGGTTTTGCAGACAGAGCTCGCGCAACTGAGATTCTTTGGCGCTGCCCACCAGAGAATTCATGAGGGTATCTATGAAGGATTTTTTCTGAAAGTCCAACACTATTAAGCAGTTCGATGGCATATGATTCTTTTTCATTTTTTAAAATTAATTTATGAAAGATTGCAGCTTCTGTGACTAAATCCATAATAGTCATTCCCGGGTTCAATGAGTTAAACGGATCCTGAAAGACCATCTGAATATGTTTTCTAAGTTTTTTCAATTGGTTTGAAGAAGTGTTCAGCAGGTTGGAATTTTGATACATTATTTTTCCTGCATAACTTTTTTCCAAGAGCATAATTGCTCTTGCGAGGGTTGATTTTCCGCAACCTGATTCACCGACGACGCCAAGGGTCTGGTTTTCTTTTAAGATTATAGAGAGGTCGTCGACGGCTTTAACATAATCCACAGTTTTAGCGAACAAGCCCTGTTTTACGGGAAAGTAAACTTTCAAGTTTTCAATTGTTAATGTGGTTTTATTCATTTTGGTGTATTATACGGGGATTTTGATTTTATCTTTCGCATAATTGTCTGAAGTTGCAATACGGGCATAGGAATGTTTTTTCGCAGAGGGGGAACTCAGCTTTGTTTTTAGGAACATTATTTTCCACATCAATGCAGAACTTATACATTTCCTGAGTCTCATCTCTAATTTGTTCAGCAAGATTCTGGATATCTTTTTCATTTGCTTCAATGGACATTTCTGAGTATTCCGGGTATAGATATACATCAACAGGTTTAATCATATAGTCTGGGTATTTATCGCTGAAATGTTCCTTTGCCCATGCGGCATATCCAAGCAGCTGTTTACTATGTTTATATTCATCTTTTTTGCCGGTTTTCCAATCCAGAATAACAATTTCATCATCAAAAGGTATAAGGAAGTCAACCTTGCAGTATGCTTTCAGCCCACCAAGACGCACTTCACCAAAGCCGGGCGGTTCAATAATCCAATTCTCACAGTTTTCTATTGCCAGTTCAGACGCCCATTTAAAACGTTCAGAAGTCATAAGATTTACGAGGCAGGCATTTACCTTTTCCTCGATAAATTCAGGAGTCACTTCATCCAGCTCTTTATAGTATACTTCAGAGAAGTTTCTTGAAGTTCCCCGTTTAACAGCTTTTGCAGTAAATTCAGCAAATTTTTCCTGATTTATAGGTGATGGAGACTGCTGAAATCTTTTGAAAAGTGCTTCAATTACATCATGTACAACACTACCGGTTTCAAGGGCAACAGATGTAAGTTTTTTAAGAAAGTCAATTTCTTCGCGACCAAATTCAGTATCGAATTTTGCATAATACTGATAGTAATATTTTCTTTTACAGATTTTAAAAGTATCATATCTGCTTGCCGACCAACCAAGAATATGTGAGAACGGGTATTTTTTTATATTTGCCATGAAGTCTCCTTTTGGTTGATTTTGATATTTAAAGGTTCAATTTCGTCTATTCTGTTTAATGAAAGATTAATATTTGCGGTCATTGTATTTTCTCCATCTTTAATATTTATTTTAACCATTCCATTATCATCAAAAGATATTCTGCTTTCCAGTTTTTGCGCAAAGACTTTTGATTCATGGGCATTTTCAGTTCTGATCATTATAGCCGATGTCAAGATTTTCTCATTTTTCGGGAAGATTTGAGTTTTTGCAGATACTTGAGTTGCAATTTCATCAGCGAACAGGTTTCCTTTTAGGGCAGACATATCCTTATGAGCATGAGATTTTATTGATATCTGTCTTTCACCGGGTCTGTTAATCACCAACTTTTTATCTTTTATGAGAGAAAACAGAGAAATTTTGTCATCAATATTAAGCCATAGGGAACTTGTTTTTATCAACTCCTTTTTGGAGCAGCCACCATTTAGAGTAAACTTATTATTATCCATTGTGTATACTCTTTGGTTATTGTTAAAAATGTCATTGGGTATTTTGAAGCAGAAATCTTTTAGTTCTGTAACATAGAATCTGCCGATCATTTCAGCTCTGTTGATATATATTACAGATTTGTCATCAGGCAGGGCAATGCATGCAGAGAAGATATCTGCAATATCTTCATCGGCGGCACCTTCACAAGGCTGATCTTCTGTTCGAACGATGTGATGACCAACAGTGTGGAATCCGCCATTAAATGTTTTATAGTTAAAATCACCGATCATGTTAAAATTTCTTTTACCGAAGCTTTTAACAACAGGCATGCAATTTGTTTCCCATTCAGCCATATCACTACTGTTTTCAGCCGGCAAGCATAATGATGTCGGATGTTGTCCGCTTCTCCATACCCATGATGCAATTCTATTTTCGCCTTTTTCCAGCATCGCCCCATGATAATTTTCATTCCAGCTTCCATCGAAAGGAGCTTGTTTTGTATTTTCTTTAACATCAGCAAAATCATTATATATTCTTCGCCAGTATGCCCCCATAGACAGAGAAGAGAATCTGTCGCCCTCCAATCTGTGATAGTACAGCATGGAACTCTTCTTCATCGTTTCAAGTCTATTACTTAAGAAAGATTTATCGCGATTTGAATTTACTTCTTTTTGTACTTGTTTGAGCCATCCGTTTTCTAAAGCGATACAATCAGTTTCGCCGAACTTATCAATTAACATCAACCACATAGGTATAGCATAATCCTGGCAATAGCAGTAACGCACACGCGTGTCACCGCCGATTCTGAGCAGGCGTCCATCTCTGAAAGTACATTTTTTAATTAGTGTCCACAGTTCATATGCGTGTCTATACAGTTCTTCAGGAGCTTCAATTTCCGCATTTTTATATGAGAAGTGGAGCATTGCCAGATTGGACATGGTTATTACCATATAACCCACATTAAGGTAATCATGATGATCAAGGGAATATGAGTCAAAAAAGTTTGCACCTTTGAATTGATCTTTCACCGGTTTGCCGTAAAACAGTTCTTCAGAAAACTTATCCGAAGATATTGAGATAGAGTGCAGCAGGTAATCATATGCTTTGTCCAGATATTCCTGTGATCGGGCAGCATTTGGGTTTCTCATTAAAGTTCTGAAGATAATAGAGGCATTCCACATATTGCTTTCAGGATGATTTTTTCCTGAAGAATTCAGTTCGCCTGCCACGACATCATATTCATCTGACAGCCAATTAGCTTCAGTTGTGAGCATCAAGTTTATAAGTTCATTATCTTCTTGTGTCAGAAAAGGAGATATTGCTTCAATGCCATGAAACATTCTGTCAATGCATAGGGAGCTAATCCATGAACAACCCCACTGCTGGTTATCGAAACATGCAGAATTGGCTCCCATATGCGACTTTGTGGTAAATCTAAGAAGTTTTAGTGCTGCAGCCAGCAATTCATCATGAGATCTACCGGTTTTGGTCATATCGGTATCCGTGTCGGCAGCCAGTACTGCCAGAGCGGCAAACATATTGGTGTTAGTCTGCATAGACCAGTGACCATGATCACCCATACCGAAGCATGCCAAATCGCTATTTGCGGCAGGTGAATAGAGATAATCAAATATAAAAGAACAATTTTGTTCCAGCAGGTCACGATAAGTATTGTGTAATTTTTGCATTATATTCCTTTTTTATTTCCATGGACTTAATGGATGTATTGTTTTACAGTTTCTTTTTTGCTTCATCCATGACAGCTTTAAATGCGGGAGCAGATGCCTGAATAATTTTTGTATCGACACAGAAAGATAGTCTAAAGAATTTCGGGTCACCGAAAGCTCTACCAGGCACACCAAGTATTTTGTGTTTTTGAAGCAATGCCACAAATTCGAGATCGTCGAATCCATCAGGAACTTTCGGGAAGAAGTAGAATGCGCCCTTCGGCATTTCATATTTAATGCCGACCTCATCAAGAACTTTTGCCATAGCAACTCTTCGTTCATCATATATACTCACATCAACACCAATACCCTTTGCATGAAGAATGATTTTCTGAGCAATAACAGAAGCGTTAACAAATCCAAGAACTCTTGTTGTCATTGTAATTGCCTGAGTAAGTTTTGCAACCTCACGCATTTTGGGATTTGTTGCGATATAACCAATTCTTGCACCAGCCAGGGATAAGCTTTTTGAATATGAACCGATAACCAAAGCGAACTCATAATGGGGTAAAATTGGTGGAACATGAGCATTTTCAAAGATCAGGAATCGATATGGTTCATCAGATATAAGATAAATAGGTCTGTCATATTCTTCGCTTTTACGGGTCAACAGAGCAGAAAGAGCAATAATTTCTTTTTCAGAAATAATCTGACCGGTAGGATTATTTGGAGAGTTAATAATAACAGCTCTGGTTTTTTCAGAAATTGAAGCTTCAATTGCATCTACATCAAGTTTAAATTTTTCTTTAGATTTAACAGGAACAAGTTTTGCACCAAAGTTTTCGACATAGAAGAAGTACTCGCCAAAGAAAGGGATTGGGCATATTACCTCTTCACCTGGTTCTACAACAGCTCGCAAAAAGGAGTTAATTGCACCTGCCGCACCACAGCTAACAATAATATTATCAGCAGTTATTTCAATTTTTTGTTCATCAGAGAGATCTTCCGCAAGCATTTTTCTGACGGCAGGCAGTCCGGCATTCGGCATATATCCCATAGATAGAGGTTGTGAAACCTCTTCTGCCTGTATTACAAGAGATTCAGCTACCTCCTTTGGAGGGGGGACATCCGGGTTGCCGAGGCTGAAGTCGAATACATTTTCGGCACCGAACTCTTTTTTCATTGATATTCCAACTTCAAACATTTTTCTTATAAAAGATGATTTTTCAAAGTATTCTTCAATCTGATCTGGTATTATATTTTTCATTTGGTTCTTTCTATGGCTATTAACAATAATGTTAGTAATGATACCTTTTTTATATTATTTAATTCAATGTTTTTCTGATAAAAAAACAGAAAAGGTTTTTTTACCGGGGCGACATGCGTGTCGCCCGTACGGGGAATGGGACAGATGGGACGAATGTGCTGGTGAGTTGGGGGGGAAGGAGGAAGGGAGAAGAACCCCCCCCTCCTCGCAAGCTCGGACACCCCCCCCCAAAAAGGGGGGGGGGCCTTTGGTCTGGGGGGGGGGTGGGGGGGGGGGGGGTGGTTCTTCTCCCTTCCTCCTTCCCCCCAAACCCACCAGCACATTCGTCCCATCTGTCCCATTTGTCCCATTTCCCTCTGCTCAACACCAGATCAAAAGTGCTCCTCCCCTGTTTAGGGGAGGTGTCCGAGCTTGCGAGGACGGAGGGGTTCTTCTCCATTCCTCTTCCTAACCTTCCTCTTCCCTCACGACCAACGACCAACGAATAACGAATAACGACCTATTCTCCCATCCGTCCCATTCCCCGTACGGACGACACGCATGTCGCCCCTACAATTTCCGCATTTCCGAATTTATTTACCTTCCACTTCCTCAACCGGAGCAACCTTATCTCCACGCCAAAACGCCTTCTTCATCCTGAACGTATCTCTGAATGTCAAAATAATAAATGCAAATATCAATAATATTGCAAAAAAATTGACAAGAATATTGACAAACTTTGGTGATGGCTTTCTTCTGAAAATAATCTCATATAATGCAAAAACAATATGCCCTCCATCCAATACCGGTATTGGAAGCAAATTCAATATTGCAAGATTTGTATTCAAAAACCTTAAAAAACCAATCGCATTTAAAAAGCTTTCCTGTATCGCAAACCATAATGTCACGAAAATCATGACCGGTCCGCCAAGTCCCTTGGCTGCTTTACCTGACTCTTTTGGTGTCACAAGTGCTCGCAATATCCTCAAAATACTTCCTGCATCTCCCTTTAACTGATCTGATGGCTTTTTGTACATCATCCAAGGCATCGGCTGACTTCCGAAAGTACCAATTGATATGCCGATAACAGCTCTCCCAAGTGACTCATTCATTTTCGGTGTAACCTTAAAATTCATGTCTTTGCCGTTTCTGATAATTACAATATCTGTCTCCATAGCCGGACGCTCTGCAACCATCTCAATAAATATGTTGCCGTCACCGACAACTATATGGTTAAAACTTTGAATTATATCTCCAACTTGAAGTCCGGCTTCTGCAGCACTTCCGCCCTCCATTACTTCACCTATAACACAAGCTGCTTCAGGTGCAAGACCTACAAGCAGATACTCTCCCATATCTGTCTTGGTTAATGGTACATCAAATTCTTTTATTACACCTTCTGAATTCACCTTGACAACTGCTGTAGTACTTTGACTAAGCAAACTAATCATGCTTATATCATACCAGTTTTTTATCTTCTCACCATTTACTTCCAATATCACATCACCTGTCGCAATTCCTACATCAGATACCGGTGCTCCCTCATCAATATAACCAATAACACAATCATTTGATTTCTCATCCAAACCTTTCGTTGGAAGCCAATAGATAATAAATGAAAGTATGACCGCAAAAATAATATTACCCAAAGGTCCCGCAACTGCAACTATAATCTTTTTCCAAGCTGCAATATCTTCTATCTGTTCCTCTTCACCATCTTCATTCTCACCCTGTATCTTCTCCATCCCGGCAGGATCCAACTGCGGTAATGCAACATATCCTCCAAATGGTACTACTGAAAATTTGTATACAATGCCGTTGCGTTCCCACTTGAAAAGTGCAGGACCAAAACCAATCGAAAATACCTTGACCTTAAACCCCAGTTTCAACGCTGCAATAAAATGCCCGAACTCATGAATAAATACTGCAAAACTAAAAAATAAAACCAAAATTACTACATCTAAAAAACCACTTATTATTGTCCCAAACATATTTTTCCTTTATCTGTTTATTAAAATTCTCCCGTACGGGCGACACATGTGTCGCCCCTACCATTTCACATTTTCACATTTCCCGTACGGGCGAAAAATCTTTCGCCCCTACAAATTTATTACTTCTCCCACTCTTCTCCTTGCCCAATCTTCTGCTTCAAATACCGCCTCAAGTGTCAAATCATGCACTGTGTTGTGCTTTGACATAACATTTTCAACAATCTCACATATGTTGCAAAATTTAATTCTATCAGCAAGAAACATTGATACTGCTTCTTCATTTGCCGCATTCATTACCGTCGGCATCGTACCTCCGATATCTATCGACTCTTTTGCAAGTCGTAATGATGAAAATCTCTCGAAATCCGGTTTGTAAAAATTCAGCGATGCAATATCTTTCAAACTCATTCCCGATAATTTACCATCTAATCTGTTCGGATATGTCATTGCAAACTGAATTGCATAACGCATGTCAGGTATGCTCAGTTGTGCCAAGGTCGATCCATCAATATATTCAACCATTGAATGAATAATACTTTCAGGATGAATTACTATATCAATTTCGTCTGAATGAAGATCAAATAACCACCTTGCTTCAATTAATTCCAGTCCCTTGTTCATTAAAGATGCTGAATCAACTGTCACCTTGGCTCCCATATTCCACCTTGGATGATTCAATACTTCCGCCTTGGTTACATTCTGTAAGTCTATCTCCGGCTTTGTCCCGAAAGGCCCCCCGGAACATGTTAAAAATATCTTTTTCAACTCAGGATCGCGATTTAAAGATGTCTGCTCCTGACGTCTGGACAAACATTGAAAAATTGCAGAATGTTCACTGTCTACAGGAATAATTGAAGATTTGGATGTCTCACATGCAACTTTGACAATATGTCCTGCCGCAACTAATGTCTCTTTTGTTGCCAATGCAATATCTGTCCCTTTCTCAATAGCTGCTAAAACCGGCTTTATTGCCGCCATGCCGACAATGGCACAAACAACTAAATCAACTTTATCATATCCTGATAATTCGGTTACTCCATCCAAACCTTTTAAAACTTTGATGTGCGAAGGTGCAAGCTCCTCTGCTCTCTCTGCCATTACTTCATCTGCCACAGCAATTGTATTAACTCCAAATTGCTCTGCCTGCTCAAGAAGTCTATCAATTTCACTATTAACCGCTAATCCGACAATATTAAATTCATCAGGTAAGGTATCGGCAACCCTTAATGCATTCTCACCAATCGAACCGGTACTACCTAAAATTACTACATTCTTCATTAAATTAATCCCTTATACAACATAAACAACATAAATGTAAAGTATCGGTAATGATGTTATAAGACTATCTAAAACATCTAAAATACCACCCATCCCGGGTAAATTATTGCTCGAATCTTTTATGCCGCTATCTCTCTTCAGCATAGACTCACATAAATCACCGGCTAACCCCGCAAATGTAAGTAAAAACGGCAGTATCAGTGCATCAATTAATGAAAACCTTAAGGTTCCAAAAGTGAAATCGTTAAATTTACATATTAAAAGACTCGTCACAATTGATGCCGCAAGACCGCCCGCAAGTCCTTCCCAGGTCTTCTTGGGAGATACTCTGGGCAGAATTTTGTGTCTCCCTAAATATTTACCCGTAAAATATGCTCCGGCATCACTAAATTTTACTGCTGCAATACCATATAATAAAAGCATTCTGCCTCCCTGTGGAATAGTAGATGTATCCCCTGCTAATCTGAACATGAAGAGTATTTTTAATATGAAATTCATCAGAAATGCAATGTAAAATACACCAAAAATTTCTGTTGCAAGATTTGTCGTCATCTTTTTGTTGTCAGGTATGGTCATCTCTCTTAAAAAAAAGGCTATAATCATCGATGCCAGAACTGATGTCTCAAAGTTGGATAACCTTATCCCATTCTCCATAGGACTCTGCTGCAAAAGATAATAAGTTCCCGCAATAAGTAAAACTGAAAATATATAACCTATTAGACGTGCAGGATTTAGTCCGGTCGATCTTAAAATATTATAGTACTCATTAAGTGCATAAATTATGAGAGCTGACATAAAAAGTGGTATAAATATACTTGGCAAAAATAAAATGGTGCATGCAAAAAATACCCCCATAGATATGCCTGTTACTAGTCTTGTCTTCATTGTTTCTTAACCTTTCCAAATCGTCTGTCCCGATTGTTATATTCAACTAAGGCAGCATAAAACTCTTTTTCACCAAAATCAGGCCAAAGCACATCTGTAATATAAAACTCTGCATATGATAACTGCCATAATAAAAAATTGCTTATACGCATCTCTCCACTTGTCCTGATCATTAAATCCGGATCTGGAATTTCCGGCAAATAAAGATTTTCCGCAAAAACTTTCTCGTTAATCTCTTCCACACTCAACTCGCCGGATACAACTTTGTCTGCAATCTGTCTGGCCGCATACACTATCTCTGTCCGACCACCGTAACTTAATGCTAAGTTTAAATTATATTCACTGTAACATGAGGTCTCTTGAATCACTCTTTCTAATACAAGGCGTACATTATCCGGCATATCTTCTATTCGTCCCAGAATCCTTAAACGTACTTTGTTCTTATGAAGCTCTTTCTCATACTTTTCGACAAACCTGAGCAGTAATTTCATCAAACCGGAAATCTCTTCTTTTGGTCTGGACCAGTTCTCAACACTAAATGCATAAAGCGTCAGATATTCAATTCCAAACTTCCTGCAACTCTGAATTGCAGAAATCACAGACTCACTCCCTTGCTCATGACCCTTTATTCTGGGCATATGCCGCTTTTTAGCCCAACGTCCATTACCATCCATTATAATAGCAACATGTCGTGGCGTCTTTTTCAATTTTTTAAATTCCTTACTCAATTTTCCCTTTCACCTTTTAACTTTTATCACCTTCCTCTTACATCCCCAGCTCACCACCAGATCCAAAGTGCTCCTCCCCGGCTGGCTCCGCTAGTCCCGCACAGCGGGATGAGGTGTCCGAGCTTGCGAGGACGGAGGTGGTTTTCTCCCTTCCTCTTTCCCCAAAACCCTGCACATTCGTCCCATTCGTCCCATCCCCTCAGCTCACCACCAGATCCAAAGTGCTCCTCCCCGGCTGGCTCCGCTAGTCCCGCACAGCGGGAGGAGGTGTCCGAGCTTGCGAGGACGGAGGGGTTCTTCTCCATTCCTCTCCCCCCCAACCCCACGACCAACGAACAACGAATAACGACCTATTCTCCCATCAGTCCCATCCGTCCCATCCCCCGTAAGGGCGAAACGCATGCTGCCCACGCAATGGTCCCATTTAAATCCCGACCCTCACTGTACTCTCTCGCTTTGGTCCAATAGAAAGAATACCAAGTTCAACTCCTGTTATCTCGCAAAGATAATTAACATAATCTTTTGCATTCTGTGGTAACTCTTCAAAAGTTGTGATTTGAGTTGTTGGACTCTCCCACCCCGGTAACTCGTCATAAATAGGTGTACATGCTGATAACACATCCACATCTGCCGGCATATTTTCCAGACGTGTTCCATTGTAGTCATAAGCTACACATACTTTAATTGTCTTAAATGTATCCATAACATCCAGCTTTGTCATAGCCCAGTAATCTGCTCCGTTTACCGCCGCTGCATAACGACCGACAACCGCATCAAACCAACCACAACGACGCGGACGTCCGGTCGTGGCTCCAAATTCATGCCCTATACGTGCAAGTGTCGCTCCATCTTCATCAAATAATTCTGTAGGAAATGGTCCTTCACCAACCCGCGTTGTATATGCCTTTATGACTCCAATAACTCTGTCTATTTTGTTTGGAGCAATCCCCGAACCTGTCGGAGCCCCGCCGGCTGTTGTGTTTGAGGACGTTACATACGGATAGGTTCCGAAATCTATATCAAGCATTGTCCCCTGAGCTCCCTCAAAAAGAAGATCTTTACCATCTTTTATTGCTTGATTCAAATACACTTGTGTGTCGCATATATATGGCTTGATTATTTCTGCTAGTTTAAGAAACTGCTCAACCAGCTCTTCTTTGTTTACTGTATCTCTTCCAAAAAATGCAAGCTGACCATTTACCACATCTATCTTTGCTTCAAGCTTTTCTCTGAAATCCGCCCTTAAAAAATCTCCGATTCTCATCCCCTCGCGAGAAACCTTGTCCGCATACGCCGGACCAATACCCCTTTGAGTTGTACCGATTTTCTGTGCGTCAGAACGACCGCTCTCTGCCTTCGCATCCAAAACTTTGTGAAATGGAAATACAATTGGTGCACGATCACTTATCTTCAACTTGCTGCCGACCTTTATGTTGTCCCTTTCAAGACCGTTAATCTCATCAACAAGTCCAATCGGATCAACAACAACTCCATTGCCTATAACAGAAATCTTATCATCATGAAGTATGCCTGAAGGTATCAAATGTAATACATATTTCTTGTTACCGGTTTTAACGGTATGACCGGCATTGTTACCACCCTGAAAACGAATAACAATATCCGATTCAGCTGTTAAAACATCAATAACTTTCCCTTTACCCTCATCTCCCCATTGAGCACCTACTAATACTGTATTGGACATAATCTAACTCCATATTTTTTTATCATTGTTCAGATAATTTGTTGATAATCAAAATTAATTCCTACTGCTTACCTTTGGCAGTAAACGGTGTATAATACATTTTCAACACCTCACTTAGCAAGAAGAAAAACATATATTTTAATATTTCCCTGTTTTCTTCTCTTTACCCGCTTCCTAACCTTCCTCTTCCTCACCTTCCTCCTCCCTCCCGACCAACGACCAACGAACAACGAATAACGACCTACTCTCCCATCTGTCCCATCCGTCCCATTCCATCAGCTCACCACCAGATCCAAAGTGCTCCTCCCCTGTTTAGGGGAGGTCACCTCGCGTGCGAGGTGGGAGGGGTTTTTCTCCTTTCCTACTCCACCCCCCAACCCACCAGCACATCCGTCCCATCTCTCCCATCCGTCCCATTCCCTCAGCTCGCCACCGAATCCAAAGTGCTCCTCCCCTGTTTAGGGGAGGTGTCCGAGCTTGCGAGGACGGAGGGGTTTTTCTCCCTTCCTCTTCCACCCCCCAACCCACCAGCACA
>CAYTUX010000016.1:0-22921 GCA_964441455.1 uncultured Victivallales bacterium
AAATGAAGTTTTTTCTGGGCGAGCAAAGCAACGCTTTGTAAAACAATAACTTACAAGGAATTTTTTTTTTG
Organism: uncultured Victivallales bacterium; assembly: GCA_964441455.1. Classification (GTDB taxonomy): domain Bacteria; phylum Verrucomicrobiota; class Kiritimatiellia; order JAQICX01; family JAQICX01; genus JAQICX01. The sequence continues at coordinate 72 of CAYTUX010000016.1, forward strand.
AACATCATTACGGAGTCAAGAGTTCTGATCTTCTTGAAAACGGAGCCGCAATTGCACCTGATTCTGCTCTAACTCTCGGTTACAGAATTAATACTTTATTAAAAGATAGTGGTAGACTCAAACAATTATCTGTTGCAGCAAAAACACTTGGCAGACCCAATGCAGCAAAAGATATTATAAACACAATACTTTTAAATCTGCAAGAAGATAATATTTTTATAAAAATACGTCGCAACATTTTCACACAATTGCTTTATAAACTTCACAATGTTCATAAAAACAGAAAAAAACAACTGAAAAAACTTTTAATTGAAAGTTGAAATCAGATCAATTCTTATTTATTCATTGATGTTGTTTCAATCCAGCCGTAATTGCTCTCTTTGAAAACGAGCGACCACTCCCCGTAAGTTTCCTTCAGGTAAACGTTATCACCTTTATTCAGCTGAAATGTTTTCAGAGCCTGATTATTTGGTGCAATATGTGCTTTTGTCTGTTCTGTAATTACATATAGTGGATATTTTTCATTTGCAATTATATATTTTTTAGAGGCGATTGCCAGACCGGCGACTATGATGACAATTATTATGCTTGTTATTGCAGCACCTTTTTTTGAAAGAAACATCCATGAAATAATAATCATAAGCAGTGCTACACCATTCATCACATATATGCTTATATTTATTGTATCTGTCGGTATAACTTCTGAAAAAGTAGTATCTGTAATCTTTCCGGGTGGTTGAACTGCAATATTTGTTGCAGCTGTTGGCTTGTAGGCTTCAAACTGGTTACCGTTTTTTTTCTCTTCATGAAAAGTTAGTTGAATTTCCCTTGAATGAACAGTTTTATATTCTTCACTATCAGGATTAAAAAATGTAAATGAAATAATCGGAATCGTATGGGCTTTCTCAGACAATGGAATTATTGTCTGTTCATAGATTATTCTCTTATCCTGTTTATCCAGAACAACAGGGTTGTAAATTTTGAAATTTTCATTTGTTCCAATTATTGGAGGTTCCACTTCTTCAAGATATCCATCACCTGACACAATCATTTTAATCTTGATAATTGAGTTTACCGTCACATCGGTCATTTCAGAAGTTGCTTTAATATTAAATTCTCCGACTGCTCCGGAAAATGTATCCGGTTGATTTTCAGCAGGTAAAGGTATTATATCAAGAATAATAGGTTTAACTTTTTGTTCATATGGAGTTTCTCGCCAATCACTGCCGAAGAAACTTCTGGAGCGTGTGAGTATATTCATATGAATTGTGGGCATAATTTTTAATTTACCTTCTTTTGCAGAGTATGCAGTGCATTTAAATGTTTTTGTAAACTCAATATTATAATCTTTTGATACTTTTTTTTCCGGCTGTTCAAAAAATTTAGAGCATATCATATATGGTGCGGAAGGTAATTGAGAAACACTTAAATTTGAACTTAGCTGTACTTTGTAATATGTTATGCTGAATGAAAAAGGGAACTTTTCTTTAACATAATATATGGATTTTGGTGTGTTTATGGATGTCCGTATATATGGTTTGCTCTCATCTTGAGCAAAAGCAGATGTTACAAGTATAAATATGAATAGTATTATCTTTTTCATTTTCAATTTTCAACTGGTGTAATGTTATTAGTTATAAAGTTTCTTTTTAATGTAATTATTGAGGTAGTTAAACTAGTTGCAGTAACAGCAAATGCAATTATCGATACAACAATTAAACGGTTTGCAATAATTTTCACTTTAAATATTTTCATTATCATTCCTAACCATATAAGAGAATATGCAATGCATGAGAATATAAGTCTATATTTAAATGATATTTTGAAATGGGGGAATAGTAATATTCTATACCAGGGAAGGGTTAATACTTCAGACTTGTTGCTTTTTGAGTAGGCATTTGCAATACATGCTTCAAGTTCCGGAGTTGTGCCGGAGTATTGCTCAGACTTTAAAAATGCCGAAAGAGCATTATTATACTGCTCTGAAAGCAGATATGCAACTCCAAGATTGTAATAGACAAATTGATTGTTGACATCCTGCCTGATTAACTTGTTATATATATCAGCAGCTTTTATAAAATCTTTTTGCTCTTTGGCTGTGAACATAGTTGAGTTTGCTTCATCCCATATAAATTTTGCAGCTTGCTCATTCAGAGCAAAAAGCGGTAATGTCAAAAGGACTAATATTGTTATTATTTTTTTCATTTTTTTGTTTTTGTATCTAACTTTTTAAATTGTTTAATAAGAGTTTCGCAGTCTTCTGCAATATTTCCAGCAGTTAAGTTACTACTTGAAGAGTATCCGGAATGAAAATATTTTTCTATGATATTTTTAGTGTTTTCTAAAACTTCAACCGATTCGTACGAAAGAATATTTTTTATATCCATTGGTGTTAAACCTTCAATACTTCTGCTGTATTTGTTGCCGAAAAAGTTCTGTATGGTTTTGTACAAGAGCTCTGATGCATCTTGCGGATCTTTTTTTGCAGTTTTTTTAACATTATCAATTGAACTCTGAAATATATTAAATGCTTTTCTCTGTTTGTATGTGGATGAATTATAAATAACTTTTATAACCAGAGTTTTTGATATAAAGATTAAAATAAACATTATAGGTCCTGCTAAGAAAAGATACAGATATATCTTATTGCCATAAACTTTAAAATCAATATACCCCTTTGGACTCATTGTTATTGCCGTGGGCTGTACATCTGTAATTTGTATTGATTCAATATTGGAAGAGCTCTCAAGTTTGACTATGTTTGTTGAAGTCATAATAACAAGACTTTCGTCAGCTTCCTGGTTTTTGGTCGCTCTGACAGGTATTGGATCTGTTTCAATTGTCTCGTAATCATATTTGTTAACGTTAAAATATGAAAGTTTTATTGGCGGAATTTCAAGATTTCCATCTTTCAAAGGACGTATTGTCCATGAAAACTCTCGACCATCTTTAGTTTGTCTGTTTTTTGCAGTTTCTTCGTAAACCCGGAAATTTTCTGTCAGGTTTGTCTGAGTTGATATTTCAGGTACGAATACAATATCCTTTTTGAAATCTCCGGATAAATCAATAGATAGTTTCAGGGGTTCGCCGACATTACATGTCTGATTATTCAGTGATGCTTTAGCCTGCATCCATGTTCCAATGGCGCCAATATATGAGTCGGGTCTGTTTTCTTCAGGCGGCGGCACAACTTCCACTGTCTCTGCTGAACCAACAGCAAAAATTGATTTTTGTCCCACTCGTTCAGGGGAAGCAAGGTCTTCAATTATTGTTCCTTTAAATATAATTGGTCCGAATGTATATGTTCCCATCTCTTCTGCTGTATATCTGAGAGTAAGTGAATATTTTATATATTTTTGATTGTTACGCTCAACCTTTTCACTTGGAATCCTAAATTTTGCAAGTTGTTTTTCGGATAGGCTTGGGTGATTGAACATGCTGCCAAGATCAAATGTATCACTTCGAACTGAAAAGTCATTTATGGCAATTCCGGGTTCTTGTGAATGATGCACAAGCATAGGATATAGAATTTTGATTATATCAGGTATCTTAAGACCAGATATTTTGCCTTCGCTTAAAAAAGGAATTGATACTATCGGCGGGTCATTGGGGTTGAATGGTGATGCTTGTTTGTCCAATTTTAGTGCTTGTTTAACATAAATATCAACAGTAATATTAAATTCACTGTCAACTAAAACTTTTTTTCTTGATGGGGTTACTTTAATAATTACATTGTCTTGTTGTTCAACACCCTGTACATATATTCGAATTGGCTCAGCTTTAAGTTTTTCTTTATCTGTCTCCAAATATATAGGACCAATTGATTGAGTGCCTGTTGATCTGGGAGTTATAGCAAATCGATATGTTCTGCCATGGAAGATATCCTTAGTCACTTTGCCGTTTGAACTTCGATTATCACTATGACTGCCAAGATATTCAATCTTGCAATCTTTAATTGAAGAAAGATCAGGTTGCCTTTCTTGAGAAAAACCATTTACTTTGACTGTCAAAACAACAGATTCACCAATAAAAATTCTTTTTCGGTTTACTTCTGTTGTCAGTTCAGCTGACCATAAGGTTGTAACTAAAATTAAAATTGTTGATGTGAAAATTAAAAACTTCTTCATATTTTGCATATTGATGTTAAAAAAATAAATTTAAAATTATTATAAAAAAATTAACTCCAACAGTCAATACAGAATATGATGTTTTTGAAAATGGGATAAATAAAAAAAGAGTGAGATTAAACTCACTCTTTTTTATAGTATCATTAAGTTGCTTTTAGAAGCAAAACCTAACAGCAGCACCGAGATTAACTGTGTTAAGATCCACATCTATATCATCAAATTTATTGAATTTATAGTTCGCATTGATATCCAAAGCAATAGTATCAGCAAGTTTGATGTTAAATCCTGCTTTAAATGCATATGTCGGATCATCAGCCCAGTCGCCATCAGAATACAACCAACCAATACCGATACCACCATAAAGAGTGTTACCTAGAATAAAGAATGCCTGTGGTTCGTATGCGGCTTTTGCAAACAATGTTTCTTTTGGATAATACTCTACATTTGCTTCAATACCCCATAAAGACGGATTGTATCTGAATGAAACATAGTATGACAAAGCATTGTCATCAAAGTCAGTATCAAGGTCGTCAAGAGCAACCCAATAATGAGCTCCGACTCCAATTTGCATATCTGAATTTGCATTTGCTCTTGCTGATGTTTGGAATAGTCCAAAAGCAACAATAGCAACCATTAGCATAAGTAGCTTTTTACTCACTTTATTAACTCCTCTTATTATTAGTTTTTAAATGTGTAGATACCAAATCTACATACTTGTTTGGAATATTATGTTTTTTTTAAATAAAGTCAAATTATTTTTTTATAGAGCCAATTTCAAAAGTCGGTTTTCCGAGGTCTGCCACAGCTAGCAAATATTTCCCGCAGGATTTGATAGCTGGACAGGCTGACCTCGGCTACAGATGTTAAACGTCCCAAAAACGTTGATTTTTCTGCCAACGACTGTAGCCGCTTCCAGCAGGGAGCGGACTTTTGAAATTGGCTCTATACTCTAACTTTTATTTCCGGTTGATTTATTTTTTTGTTTTTTTCTGAAAAGATGTTTTCTTAACAGGTTTAATTTGACCTTTTCAGGAGCGATAAAATCAACACTTCTAAGTTCAGACATATTTATCTTGCAGTTTTTATCCGCCAGATAATATTTTCGCAATATATCTTTAACTTGTTTTTTCATAACATGGATATTTTTATCGCCGACAAGATTGTTAAAGTTGATTATACTGTTTAGTACTTTTTGTATATTTCGGCAGTAGTTTTCAGCTTGACTTTTATTCATTATAGATGTTTCATTGTCTTTTCTGTAATAATAATATCCTTTATTATTGTAGAATACTTTAAGAGCGTAATAAATTGCTTTATAATTGAAAAGAAGGTCTTCTCCAATGTAGATATCAGGTGCAAAATATATATGATTGTTAATAATCAAATCGCTTCGATAAAGCTTGTTCCATACCACTGCATTTTTATGAAGTGTTATTGAGCTGAAATGTAGTTCTTTTGGCTCATCATCAAGCTCTTTTATCTTGTAGTCTGTTTCTACACCATTTGTAACCTGTTTTGTTTTGCCGATGACTATATGAGCATCTTTGGCTATAGCTGAATCAACAAGATTTTCTATCCAGTCTTTTGATATATAGTCATCACTATCCACAAATGTAATATATTCACCAGTTATTTTTCTCAAAGCATTGTTACGGGAGATTGATACATTGCGATTGCTTGTGTTGTGAAAGTAAAAGAATCGATCGTCATTTTTAATGAAATTATGAATAATCTCTTCTGTTTTGTCTGTTGAGCAATCATCAACGATAATAACTTCCAGATTTTTATGCGTGGATTCAGCAATGCTTTTCATCGATTGCAACACATAATTCTCAGCATTGTAAACCGGCATAATTATACTAACTTTTTTATTGCTGTTCATTGTTATGTTCTTCCTTAATCCAACATAGACCTATAAGCAAGTATACATAAATATAGGCAACTCTTTCAAATAAATAAACTTCAAAAATGTTATGAATTTCAAATGCTATGAAAAGATATAATATAAATGAAGATATTAAACACTTTTTTCTTTTAAATAGCAACCATAATAGTTTCATTTTGAATAACAACCATGCAAGAGTTCCTACTAGCCCGGTCTCCGCCAGCATAGTTATTATTTCATTATGAGCATGCCAGAACGCCCACTCAAACTCATCATTCTTCAAATCAATATGATCTTTGTTAAATCTCTTATAGCCGACACCATTAATTGGATTTTCTGAAAATGTTTCCAATCCTCTTTTCCACATAAACAGTCGCCCCCTGTTACTTCCCTGATTTTTGTTGAAAATGCTTGTGACTCTCTCTTTTGTTGTCTCAACAAACTTGGGAGCTGTCACTTCTGTTATGGTCAATGCTGCAAATGCTATGATTATTATTAACGGTATGAATCTGATTATTTTTGTTTTAAGCTCATATATGACTATTGCAGGAGTTAAAATGGCAAATGCAATATAGGACCCCCTTACACCTTGTTTGGCAATTAAATAGAGAAATAATAAGGCAAAAAATGCTGATATGATTTTTTTTACATTATCTTTTCTTTTAAGAAAAAGTGTCAGAAAAAATATATATCCTGAAAAAGCAATAACAGATGAGTTCATGAAAAAGTTGGAAAAACAGAATTCTCTATCCGAGTAGCCTTGTACGATAGGGAATAGGTTAATTCGTATTACTCCATATATGGCAAGACCGCTGAACAACAATATCAGATATGTTTTTAAATCTTTAATGGGTTTGTATTGATACATTAATATCGGCAACGATATTATTCTTGCAACCCTTAAGCAGTTTTTTAAAATTCGCGAGTGCCCTTCATCTAAAGAACTTATCATTAAACCTATTATTGCTATGAAAAATACGACTTCTAATCCGCACTTTTTATAGCCGTCTTTTACGATTTTCAGTATAGCTAGAAAAAGATAAAAAAAGAATATCTCGTTTCCAAACTCTGCGGTAATAATATATGCAGGTATAATTATAAAAGTTGCCCACTTGTATATAAGATCAAAGTTGGTTCTATCTAAAAAATTATTAAATTTTTCTTTTATGTTTTTCAGTTTGTGTTTTTTTTCTGTCATTTACTTTTTTCCGGAACTGTGAGTTGCTGCAAATCTTGTATATAAATTCTTGGTTGACCATCTTTTTTGCCTATTCCGACTACACCATCGACCACTCTCAGGGGGGTTCCTTTTTCAGGGAGTTCACTTTTTAATATAGATTTTTCAGGTTTTGGACTGTATGCTACCCTTATTTCCTTATCATTGCTGCTTAAAATAAATGAGAAGTATTCAAGGCGATTTGAATCTGAAACATCTGCAATTGTATATGGAACTGTTTTTATTGTTCCCTCAGTACTTATTGTTGCATAGTTCATGAACCTTGTAATTTCTGTTATATTAACAAAATTATCCTCGTTGTAAAAGGAATATAATGCTAGATAAATAATTCCAATAATAGCAGATGTTAATGCAAGGGTTAGTATTATTGCTCTTGTTCTGAAATTTCTTGTCTTTATATCACAAAATGGACAAATTAGTTCGTTTCCAATAAAACGTTCGCATATAGGACAATGTGAGTTGTCTTGCCTGCTAGATGTCATCTTCAATTTCTCCGACAATTTCTTCCAGAATATTTTCTGTTGTTATAAGTCCTATAACCTTATCATTATCATTTTTAACTAGGCACATTGGTTGCTTATAAAGCCTTAGACGAGGAAAAATCTCATCAACAGCCATATATTCAGGAATATATAATGGACGCCTTATAAATTCGCATATGGTCTTGTCTTCCAGCGGTTTTTTATCAGCTAAAACATAAAATACGTTAATGATTCCAATATAATCATCTGTTTTTTTGTCATAAACCGGCATTCTTGTGAAACCTGACTCTTTGGCCTTTTCATAAAATTCATGAATTGAAGCATCTTTTGCAATACTTACAATATCTTCACAAGGAATCATAATATCTTTTGCTTTTTTTAATGACAATTCAAAGACTTTATGAATCATTTCTGTCTCTTCAGACGACAGTGAGCCGGTTAACTCGCCTTCGGATGCAAGTTTTTTCAAATCATCTTTTGATTTGAAAAGGGCTGTGGTCGCCAGATGCTTGTCCGGACCCTTTACCATCAGGTTTGTCAGCCATAATATCATTTTTGAAAATGGATATATGATTATTGATGAAAAATAGAGTGGCTTAATAAACTTTAAACTTCTTTCGACCGGTTTTGCACTAAACCATGCTTTGGGAGCGTATTCGCCGAAAGTCAAAATAAGAACGGTCATTAATGCTGATGATATGGTTTCAGACAATGCTGTTTTATTACCAAATAACTGCAGCATAAAATTCGAAGTCAGGATTATAGATGAAACATTGCATATGTTTGTGCCGATAAGTGTTGTTCCTAATAATTTGTCTGTATTACTCCGAAACATATCTAAAATATCGGAGTTCTTTAAACCTTCGTTTTTTAAATGCTTAGTCCGATTAAGAGGTATTGATATTACACCTGTTTCTATCCCTGAAAAAAATGCGGAAGCAATTAGCAAAAGTAATATTGCCAAAATCATGTTTTTTCCTCCTCTGTTTTAAAAACTTCCTCTGCAGGAGGTAAAACTTCAAGTCTTACAAGTGTTATTCGATGTTTTCGAACTCTTTGAGTTGTTACTCGGCATCCCTGTGATTCAATTGCTTCACCATTATTTGGCAAATGTTCTGTCTGGGCAATGAACCATCCGGCAATTCTGTCTGCACCATCTGCTTCAAGTTCTAAATTTAAATCGCGGTTGATTTCTTCAAGACTTGTGTCTCCTAAAATTAACCATGTATTGTCGTCAATCTGCTGCATTGGATATGTTTTTTGGTTGTCATATTCATTTTGAACATCATCAACAATTTCTTCTAAAACATCTCCGCGAGTTACTAATCCGGCTGTTCCTCCATACTCATCTATAACATATGCAGCACGTTTTCTGTTTTTTTGAAAAGTCTTTAATAGTTTGTCAAGAGGTATTGTTTCCGGTACATGGAAAGGAGAGAGTAGGGCATCTTCAACTTTTAATTCAGGAGATAATAGATATTCAATAACATTAAGAAAACCCACAGGATTATCAAGAGAGTCCCTGTATACAGGAAGATATCTGAATTTAACATTTGAAGCAATCTCTCTATGTTTATCCGGGGAATCATCAAGATCAATGGCTATTAAGTCTACTCTCGGGGTCATTATGTCTGATGCCTGCATCTCTTCCATACTTATGATGCCGTCAACCATCTCCCTCTCTTCTTCATCAAGAACTCCATGCTCTTTCGAAGATTCAATTGCAAAAAGAAATTCGTTTTCCGTTAAATTTTCTTCATATTCATCTGCGGTATGGGCAAATTTACATATGTTTTCCAGTATGTATCTTGCAGGAGTCAGTATTGTCAAACAAAATGCTAATGGGTAAGCATAAAATGACGCAAGTTTTTGAGGAATGAGCATTGCAACTCTTTTGGGTGCTACCTCACAAAATACAACAAGGAAGCAGGTAATGACAATGATTGCATAAAATGAACTGTTTGTACCCATAAAATAGTTGAAAATGTTATTACCCAATGCTGCGACAAAAACATTAACAATCGTGTTGCCAATCAGAATTGAAGATAATAACTTTGTTGGCTTGCTAAGAAGATTTTCAATTTTTAAAGCAATATTCTTTTTTCTATGCTTTATATGTTCTATGTCTATGTATGTTAATGTGAAAAATGCAGTTTCTGCACTTGAAAAAAAGGCAGATGTTGCAAATAGAATAAAAAGCACTGAGATCTGAACTACGGGCACAATCATTCAGCAACCTCGTAAATTGAGTTTATCTTTATTTTTGTTCTGTGAACAGCAGGAAATGATTCAGCTTCAAGATCTTTTACCGTAAAACCATCGTCAATTTTCTTTAAACTTTTAATCCAGATAGTTCTTTTGAGTTTGTTTTCTGCATTATACTCTTCAAAACGCATTAAGGCATGATTTTTTTGTGCAACCCATATTTTGTAATGATCTGTGTCTTTATATGTAGTAGGATATAGTTTTATCATTGAACAATTCAATCCAAGTACTGTGTCTGAACCCACATAGACGGTATTTGTCCATTTTAAAAATTGCAGACTAAGATTCTCCCATGTAATATCTGAACCTAGTATTGGAGAATCTAAAGGTGGTGCTTCAAAAATTTTTGGGGGTAAACCTTTTTTAAAAACAGACTTAGATGAACCATCGGGATGCACAACTGTTTCAAGAGACAAAAAGGATTTGGATTCAGGAATAAAAAAAGAATACTTTGCTGTTGGAGTCGATGTGTTTATATTGACAATTGCATTAAATCGGTAAGTTTGTGCTATAAATCCCTTCTTATTTTTTATCAGAAGAGATCCTTCCATCTCCAAAGGACGTTCTGGAAATTGTGCCAAGACTTGTTTTAATATGATGTCCGACTCATTCTGTTGAGGAGGTTCATCAGAATCAGCACTGATTAACTCCGTGCCGAAAACTGATGCAACAATAATAAAAACTGAAACTTTAATAGATGTTTTCACTTAGTAAAATATAGTTTGTAAAATATACAAACTGTAAAATCTTTCTTTTTATATTATAAGATGTATTTAAGATATAGAAGAAATTGCATTGTCTATAATATCGCGAACTTCTTTAAGACCGGTTGCAGGAATGATTATTGTGTCTCGTCTTCCTCCAACTTCCTCGGTAATACGTAAAAATTTTCCCCTGTCGTTTTCCTTCATCTCAAAAGTAAAGAACTTGCGTTCAATCTTTAGTGTCTCGTTAACAAGAACATCTTGTCTCTTGCCTTCAGACTTTTCTCCCCTTAATCCCCATTTTAACATCTCATTTCTCCGTTCTCTTTTTCCCTAGTATTCCAATTGCAACTTGAATGTTACAGAATATCATTTCCGAATTCAACCTTTATATTGAAGAAATACATATTTTCTTGAATATATGGTTAATTTTTGTGCCTAAATACTTATATTAACTATAATTCTTATAATATTGACTTTAAGTCCTATTGCGAACGCCCCTTTAAAAAATGAAGTTCTCTCCTTATCTTGTCAGAACATCACGTAATGAAATGAAGGAAAAACAGAAAAATTAACACATAGAAAAAGTTAGCAAAATCGGGAGGGATACCGTTCCTGACGTTCGTTAGCCCTGAAAGGGTGTAATATATAAAATTGAGACAGTCATAAATTAAATAATACTTGCAAATATTATAATTTTTTGTTAATATTATATTCTATTTTAAATTAAAATATAAATATTGGAGGAAGATACTATGGCTATGCCAAGAGTTAAAGTTGACGGAAGAAGCATCTATCACACATTTCAGAGATGTGTTGACAAGAGTGCCTGGATGGACTCTGACTACAAAAAGGAGAAGTTCCGCCAGATAATGAGAGCTGTTGAACAGTATAGCGGCTGCAGGGTGTTAACCTATGCAATTATGAATAATCATTATCATATTCTGCTTGAACAGACTGATTACGAATATATTGATGATCAGGAGTTTATGCGTCGTCTAACTTGTCTATACGGTAAAAAATATGTGGATGAGCTGCAAAAGCAATATGAAGAGAACAGAAAGCTCTGCGGTGTTGAATATGCCGATAATATACTGAAGCAGTTAAAGCTTAAACACTTAAAGCGTATGTATAATGTATCAGAGTTTCAGAAGACTTTAAAGCAGAAGTATGCACAATGGTATAATGCAAAATATCAAAGATCTAATTCTTACTGGGGACTTAGATTCAAAAGTGTAATTGTTCAGGACAGACCTGATGCATTTTTTATGATGGCAACATATATTGAATTAAACCCTGTCAGAGCCGGCTATGTTGATGATGTAAAGGATTATAAATTCAGTAATTACGGAGAAGCATACAGAGGAAATGAAGTTGCGATGGCAAATGTAATCCGTACTGTTTCAATGTATACAGAAAAGGAAATATTTATTGATCCGTTAACTCTTAAAAAAGGTCAGTTATACAAAGCTTGGAGCAAATATTCTGCCTGGTACCGAATGCACATCTTTGAAAGGGGAGAAGAAGTTACAGATTATGAAGGAAATGTTATTAAGCGTGGCTTCAGTAAAGAGCATATTGAAGAAGTTCTTGAAAAACAAGGACGATTAAGTCTGTCGGATTCAATGCATTGCAGGGTTCGATACATGACTGACGGGCTTGTCTTCGGAGACAAAGACTTTTGTGAGTCAATGTTTAACAAATTCAGAAATCGTTTCTCGGAGAAGAGGGAAACCGGCAGTCGAGAGATGAAAAAAGTTGATTTTGGAGGATTATGCACAGTTCGTGCACTCCAAGTTGACGTTGTTCAGCCACCTAAGTAGCAACAAATTACTTAGTAAAATCTTATAAATTTAATATAAATATGACATCAGGGCGGAGCTTACTCAAGTTTTGCTCAAAATCACTCGTTTTTACACTTTATCCGACTATATATTCAAATTGAACTTATGCTTCCAAAAAAAAGAGATGGTCTTTTATCATAAATTCATAAATATTTTCTAAATTTCATGCTTATTTTGTAAAAAAAAGTTCAAATATATAGTTTTATATATTTTGGTCTGTCCTTAATAATAAACTATTTGAAAAACAGTTTTACAAATCGGGATAAAATGGCTTGTACAAATTATTGTTGTTTTGTATTATACACATTGATTTATTTTATTAAGGAAAATTATGGATATAGAAAACGTTACAGTTTCAGAGCATTTTTATTTAGGAAATGATTATAGTGTTTTAAAGTTTAAGGCACCGGTTCTGGCGGGAATATCTTCTCCCGGGCAATTCATACACTTGTTGATTCCCAGGCTTGAGGGTTCTATACTTAGAAGGCCATTTAGTATATATAAAGTCGAAGAAGATTTTGTGTATATTTTGTATAAATCTGTTGGTCGAGGTACTAATAGTTTGAGAGAAGCAAGAAAAGGTGATAAGTTAAGTGTTATAGGTCCACTAGGTAATGACTTCCCGATTTGTGAAGAGGATGAATTGCCGATTTGTATTGGCGGTGGATTTGGAGTTGCTCCTCTATCCTTTCTTGCAAAGAAACTTCCGGTTAAAGGTAAATTGTTTGTGGGAGGGGCGACAAAAGATGATATTTTATGTTTAGATGATTTTGAAAATCTTGGATATGATATAAATGTTGCAACAGTTGACGGCAGCATGGGTGAAAAGGGATTTGTTACCAAACCGTTTATGGCTTGGTTTGAAGCGAATAGGGAAAAATGCAGACCTGTGATTTATAGTTGCGGTCCGGATCCTATGTTGAGGGCTGTTGGAGAGTTTGCTGTTGCCAACGGGGTCGAGTGTTATTTGTCTTTGGACAAGCATATGGGTTGTGGAATTGGAGCATGCCTTGCGTGTGTGCAGAAGGTTTATGATGAAAACGGAAAGATTGTTCAGAAACGTGTATGTAAAGACGGACCAATTTTTCCTGCAAAAAGCATTGTGTGGGAGGATTAATGAAGCCTGATTTATCTGTAAACATTGCCGGCATTGAGATGAAAAATCCGATTACTGTTGCTTCAGGAACCTTTGGTTACGGTTCTGAATATTCTGAATTGATTGATTTGAATGCACTTGGTGCAATTACCGTCAAAGGGATAAGCAGTGAACCTTGGGATGGAAATCCGCTGCCGAGAATTGCAGAAGTTTTTGGTGGCATGGTGAATGCGATTGGTTTGCAGAATCCCGGTGTAGAAGGTTTTTGTAAAAATTATTTACCATTTTTGCGTCAATATGATCTGCCTGTTATTGTTAATATTTGGGGAAAGACAGTTGAACAGTATGCTGAAACTGCAAGAATGTTAAGTGATTATGAGGGTATTGATGCTTTAGAGGTTAACATTTCGTGTCCTAATATTAAAGAGGGAGGTCTTTCTTTTGGTACAGTTCCTGAGTTAGCTGCTGAAGTTATTCGTGCAGTTCGTAAAGCAACAAAATTACCTATTATACCAAAGTTATCTCCAAATGTTTCTGATATTAGAATTTTTGCAAAGGTTGCGCAGGAAGAGGGTGCTGATGGTATATCTCTGATTAACACTTTGCCTGCAATGGTTATTGATATTGACAGCCGAAGGCCTGTCTTAGCAAATATAACAGGCGGACTTTCCGGTTCGGCAATACATCCGGTTGCTGTTAAAATGGTTTGGGAAGCGGCATCTGTTGTTGATATTCCAATCATAGCAATGGGTGGGGCTGTTGACACAAAAACGGTGATTGAGTTTTTGTTGGCAGGAGCAACAGCAGTTGCTCTCGGAACTATAAATTTCAGAAATCCGCGTACTGTATTGGAGGTCATTGACGGACTTAAGTCTTATATGATCAAAAATGAGTTTAAAAAGATCAGTCAGATTAAGATGGATTTTTAATATAATTTCAGCAAAAGGAACAGAATGAGTAATTCTATGGATACAACACTTGGTGTCATTATTATTATGGTTATTGTTACAGCAATGACTGCTATGATTTTATGGTGCAAATGGGTTATTGAAAAAATTTCAAAACTTGATGACAAGTCTGCGAGAGGTATTGTAAGGAGCATTCATCATGAGCGTTAGTCTTGAGCCGAAATCCGAGCTGTCAAGAGATTTAACACTTTTCCATGTCACAATGATGGGACTTGGGATGATGATTGGTGCAGGGGTTTTTATTGGTATCGGCAATACTCTCAATATGGTTGGTCCAGGGGGTATGATTCTGACATTTGCTCTGAATGGTCTTATAGCACTTTTCACAGCCATGTCCTATGCCGAGCTGAGTTCTGCAGTTCCCAGAGCCGGAGGTGCATACAATTTTGCACGACTTGGATTTGGAAGGGGAATCAGTTTTATTGCCGGATGGATGGAGTGGTTTGCATCAAGTGTTGCCGGAAGCCTTTATGCTGTTGTTTTTGCCACATATACGCTTGAATTCTTTAAACAGCTTGGATATATGGAGTGGTTGCCTTTTGACTATTCAATTGCGGTTAAGGTTGTTGCCTTTGCTGTTGCATGTATATTCATCTATATAAACTATCGTGGTTCCTCTGAAACCGGAAAAATTGGCGCCTTTTTTACGTTAGGTCAAATGGTTCTTGTTCTTGGAATTGCAGTTTTAGGCATTTTTGCTTTTGCAAAAAATCCGGATAGAGTTATTAACTTTGAGCCATTCTTACCTTATGGATGGAGTAAGCTTCTGGTATCAATGGGGTTCATTTTTGTTGCTTTTGAGGGGTATGAGGTTATTGCTCAGGCCGGTGATGAGACGATTGATCCAAAAAAAAATATGCCTAAGGCCATGCTCTATTCCGTTTTTATTGTTACTTTGACATATATTGCTGTTTCTATTGGTACCATTGCTGCTGTCGGTGCAAACGACCCTGAACTTGCCGGAGTTCCTGTGTGGAAGTGGATCGGAGCCTTTAAAGATACAGGTTTCGGCGAAGCTGTAGCGATGATAATGCCCAACAAAACTGTTGGTTTTCTTCTTGTATCTCTTGCTGTTATATTTTCATCCACATCTGCGCTAAATGCAACCATTTACTCGGCAACAAGAGCTGCTTATGCTCTTGGTCGCGACAGAATGCTGCCTGCAACCATGTCAAAAATTTCTAAGAAAAGAAAAACTCCTTATGTAGCTTTATTTGTGACCGGCATAATTGTTATTCTGGTTGCGACTTTACTGCCGACAAAAGATGTTGCCTCAAGTGCAAGTATTATGTTTATTTTTCTTTTTTTTCTCGTCAATATGTGTGTAATTAAAATCCGTTATAATATGGGTGATGAGCTGGAATATGGTTTTTTAATGCCGTTTTTTCCTATTATACCAATTCTTGCAATGTTGTGTCAGGCAGGGCTAGTTGCATTTATGCATGAAGAGGGGATGATTGCATTGATAATTGCCGCAGTCTGGATTGGCAGCGGTTTTGTAATATATATTTTCTATTCAAAGAAGAGAGCTTTGAATTCTGAAGATGAGATACATGTAATTGAAGAAAGTGTTGAAGTTGCCTCATCTGATAAGCGATATAAAATAATGATGTCTGTTGCAAATCCGTCAAATGCTTTGCCGATGATTCGAACAACTTATGCCATGGCAAAAGCAAATGATGCTGAAGTTGAGTTGCTTCATATGGTTCCTGTACCTGATCAGGTGCCGCTTTCTGATGCTGATAAATATATGTGGAAGGGTAAGGAAGCAATTGTTGAAACAATGTTATATCTTGCTCCAATGTTTCCAATTAGTTCAACTATCAGATATTGCCGTAACATAGCACGCGGCATAATCAGTGCTGTTCGTCAGAAAAATGTTGATCTGCTGATTTTAGGTTGGCATGGAAAATCTAAGAAAGGACGTTTTAGAGTAGGCAGTACGATTGATCCTGTAATGGAGAGAACTCCTAGCAGAGTTATGGTTCTTAAAGGACATTCAGATCAGATATATAAGAATATTCTTGTTCCAATTGCCGGAGGCGGCAATTCAGCTTTTGCAATTGAAGTAGCCATGACTATTGCTAAAGAAAATATTGGTTGTATTACTTTGTTCTCCGTTAAGAGAGATGAAAAAGCTAGTGCAATAAATTTTGATGATTTTCTTGAGGCAAACAAACTTGAAATATCACCCGATGTGAAACTTGACAAGAAAATTGTTGTCTCAAATAATCCCAGTAAGACAATTTTAGATGAATTACATAATAATGAGTATGATTTATTAGTTTTAGGAGCTTCCAAGGAGCCAAAGCTTAAACAGATTGGTCATGAAAGTATACCTGAAACACTTTGCAGACAGGCTATACAACCTGTTATTATGGTTAAAGCTTCCGGCGGCATTAAGTCATGGATAAGAAGATGGTTTTAATATTAAAAAAAAATGTATTCAAAACAATAAAAATAGTGGGAACAAATGAAAGTAACAAGTAAGATATTAGTTGGTTTATGTACAATCATTATTGTTTCAAGTGCAGCTTCTGCACAAGAAAAAGAAAAGAAAAATTGAAGTTTAGCTTTAAATCTGGGTGCAAATCTTTCCGGAGGCAACACCGAAAGTTATCTGGTAAATGCGGGTGCAGAATATAATTATAAAATTCAGGACAGCGATATTAAAGCCGGATTTAGTTTAAATTACGGAGAGGTTCAGCAGATTGATGCAGATGGTAGTACAGAGATGGTTAAGAATGTTGACAAGTATGATATATATACCGGTTATCGATATAACTTTTCAGAAAGATATTTTGCAGATGTAATTGCTAATATGATGCATGATTATAAGGCAGATATTAAATATCGTTATAAAGTAGGTCCAAACCTTGGTGTTAATATTCTCAATAATGATACTTTTGTTTTAAGCACATCTGTCGGTGCTATTTACCTGCACGAAGAATATGAGAACGATCTGGGTAGAGATGAGTATTTGGCTTTGCGTTTATCAGAAGAGTTTACTTGGAATATTTATGAAGAAACTAAATTAGTTCAGGGAGTCGAATATCTTCCTGAGTCAGAAGATCTGAAAAATTATTTAGTGAATTTTTCCATATCTCTTGAAGCTCCTGTCGCAAAGGGAATGTCCATGTTTGTAACATTCCAAGACACATATACCAGCGAACCTGTTGATGATAAAAAGAAAAATGATACGTCTTTAATCTTTGGACTTCAATACTCTCTGTAATTTTAATTGGTTGACTGTTTTTGGTCATTGCCATAGTTAGGTGGGATTTTTAATGTTCAAAATAATATTATTTATATTTTGCTGTTTTATATCTATTACTGCATTTGGTGATGACACAACTAAAAAAATGGTTTATGAGCATCTTCAGAAACTGACACCTTTAAAATTATATGATGGTAATATTGAATTAATTGGTGAAGATCAATTTGCCAAGCAAGAGCTTGCTCAGTGGGTGAAGTTACTTCTAACCAAAACAAAAACTCTGTTTGGTAGTTCCATAAAGTTTCAGAACCATAAAATCCGTTTGGTTATCAAAAGTGAGACATCTGATGATCAACCATTTGTTACAACCTCCATTTTTAATGGAAAGATATTGCAGCGATTGGTTATTACTGATGTCAATAATTTTGATTTACAGCTGCTTGAACTACTTTTAGCAGAAATTTTTATTAAAGGATATGTATATGACGGCATTCCAAAATCATCATTATTATCTTACAGTGATGTCAAGATTCCATATTGGCTGAAAATGGGGTTGGCAAGAAATTTTTACAACAGTTACAAGGAAAATGATTCAGAAGAAGCATATATGGCTTGGATAAATGGACAAATTCCACCATTAAGAAATATTTTTGAAGACAATCTTTGGTCAACCTATATATCCGGTATATTTTTCAATTCAATTAGAAGAAAATCGAACTCTCGTGAAAAATTCAATAAAATTTTTATAGCTGTTGCAGATGATTCTGATATTGATTATTTTTGGTTTCAGGAAAATATTTTTGAAATTGGAGACAATGATTTTCTAATCTTTTGGGATAACTGTTTTTATATACAAAAACACATGGTTTATATTCCTCGCAAAGATTTGAATGATTTTGAGAGATATCTTCTGCACCAAAGTTTGTTTACATTTCAGGGATATTCAGGAATTCCTGTTGATGACATATTGCCGGAGGCAATGTCTCCTATAATGATAATTCAATATAAAGATGAGTTATGGATAAATAATTATATTGACTCAAAAACTCGGCAACTGCAGGTGAGTGCAACAGGGAAAAGTGAACAGTATAGAAAAATTACAAATAAAATCTGTGAGTATATTGAAAATATTAATAGCGACATAAAACTTAAAGATCAGATTCTGCAATATCGTGACATTAAGGATGCAATCAATAAATCAAAAAATCTTGAAGACAACACAGAAAAAACTATTATATTAAATGATTAGGATATAATAATATAGAAATACAATATGAAAAATGAGATAAAAAATATAGCAATTCAGGCAAAAACAGCCGGTTTGGCTCTTGGAAGAGCAACAGGCAAAACAAGAAGCACGTTTTTAAAGATGGCACCGCCGGCTCTTGAAAATGTAAAAGATGAAGTTCTTGAAGCAAATGCACTTGATATCAAAGAGGCTGAGAAAAAAAGAGTTCCTGCCGCTTTTATTGAAAGACTCAGATTGACAGAGAAAACTTTTGAGTATATGAAGAAAAGGTTAATTCAAGTTGCTGATCTTCCGGATCCTATTGGGAAGGTCATTGATGGACATATCTCGGAAACAGGACTTGATGTGAAAAGAATTTCTGTTCCACTAGGGGTTATTGGTATAATCTATGAAGCTAGGCCAAATGTTACCACAGACGCTGCGGCTGTATGTATAAAAAGTGGTAATGCTGTAATTCTACGAGGCGGTAAAGAAGCTTCTCGAACTAATAAAGTTTTGGCTGATGCAATGATTCAAGCCGCAAAAAATGCCGGTTTACCGCAACATTCAATACAACTTTTTGATATTTCCGGACATCAAGCAGTCAATGAAATGCTCAAACAGGATGAATATATTGATGTTATTATTCCCAGAGGTGGCAAAAATCTTATTAAAGCAATATCAAGAGAAAGTAGAATTCCTGTAATAAAGCATTATGAAGGTATATGTCAGATGTACATTGCAGAAGATGCTGATTTGGATATGGCTGGTGATCTTGTTTTAAATTCAAAGCTCGATAGAGTGGAAGTTTGTAATGCATTGGAATCATTGTTGATTGATCAGAAAATTGCCGATGAGTTTCTGCCTGTTATCGGCAAGCATCTTAAAGACAATAAGGTTGAAATTAGGGGTTGCATGACAACATGCAAGTTGCTAAACTATGCCGTCAAAGCAACTGAATATGATTGGTCTGCAGAATATCTGGATCGCATCTTGTCTGTTAAAGTAGTAGATAATATTGATTGTGCTATAGAGCATATTAATAAATATGGTTCAGGACATACTGACGTCATTGTATCTTCATCCAAAAAAAATATTGACAAATTTGTAAATAGAGTTGATTCAGCATCTGTCATGGTAAATGCTTCCACAAGATTATCGGGTGGCGGAGCATATGGAATATCTGCTGTCGGTATAAGTACCGGTAAACTGCATGCCAGAGGACCTGTAGGTCCTGATGAGTTAACATCATATAAGTGGATTGCTATCGGTGATGGACATCTGCGAACTTAAAACATAACACGTATTACGTAATATGAACATTGAAAGGACAATAGATATGAAATTAGCATTTACAACATTGGGTTGTTTAGATTGGAATTTGGACCAGATTATTTCAGCCGCCAAAGAATATGGGTTTCAGGGAATAGACTTTAGAGGTTATATGGATGAGTTAAATATTTATAAACTTCCTGAATTTACAACAGATGTTCAAGCAACAAAAGAAAAAATCAAAAATGCCGGTTTAGAAGTTTCTTGTTTTTCATCATCAATCAGATTGATTGCCCCTGATGAGGAAACTAGAGTCGCTTTTCTCAATGAAATAATTGAGTATGCAAAATTGGCAGAAATCTTTGGCACAAAATATATTCGTGTATTCGGTGGCACATGGTTGGGCAATTCTCGAGATGAAGCTATTGCTGTTGCAATTAAAAATATGAATATTCTTTTGGAGGCAACCGAGGAATCTGATGTTGTTTTTGCAATTGAGACTCATGATGAATGGGTTGATACTAGTACTATAAAAGAATTTCTGGAAACTATTGATAATCCAAGAGTGCAAGCCGTATGGGATGTCAACCACCCTTATCGAGGAGGAGAAACTCCTGAAAAAACTTACGAAAATATTGGAAAATGGGTTGCATATACACATTGGAAAGATTCAAAATATATGCCGGATGTTAACGTTGGATATGAATTGTGTTTGCCTGGAACAGGTGATTTACCTCTTAAAAGATTCTATGAACTACTTGAAATTGCTGAATATGATGGCTGGCATACTCTTGAATGGGAAAGAAAATGGCACCCGGAAATTGAACCTCCGGAAGTTGCTTTTCCGGCTTTTGTAAAATCTATGAAAGAAATATCAAAATAATGAAGACTAAAAAACCTAATATAATAATATTTAATCCTGATCAGTGGCGAAGTGATGTTATGAGCTGTCATGGTAATCCTGCTGCTGTAACGCCATTTATTGATGAGTTTGTATCAAATGAGGCAGTTTCATTCAGTAATGCTTTTTGTCAGAATCCTGTATGTACTCCTAGCCGATGCAGCTTTATGACCGGATGGTATCCTCACGTACGCGGACACAGAACAATGCATCACATGCTGCATCCTGAATATGATGAACCAAATGTTTTGAAAATTTTAAAAGATGAAGGATATTTTATTTGGTGGGGAGGGAAGAACGACCTGGTTCCGGGACAGGATGGATATGAAAAATATTGTGATATTAAGTTTCAAGGAAATACTCAGAAGTTAAAAGATAGAGGACTTACTTATCGAGAAGGCTTGCATGGTACTGTGGAACAATGGCGTAAGAAGCTGGAAGATGACAATGTCTATAGTTTTTTTGCAGGTGTTTTAGATCAGGAAAATGAAGAGTATTATTGTGATAATGACTGGGCTATAGTTTTAGGTGCAATAGATTTTATTCAAAATTACGATGGTGATAAGCCATATTGTATTTTTATGCCTTTGCTATATCCTCATCCGCCGTATGGTGTCGAAGAAAAATATTTTGATATGATTGATAAGACCAGACTTCCGCCAAGAATTCCTGCTACAGAGGATTCGAAGACTAAACCAATGATTCTTGAAGGCATCCGTAAAGGACAGAAAACTGAAGATTATGGTGAAGAGTTCTGGGACAATTTAAGAGCTGTGTACTATGGAATGTGTGCCAGACTTGATGATCAGTTTCGTCTGCTGATGGAGGCTTTGAAAAAAGAAGGTCAGTATGATAATAGTGCAGTTTTTCTCTTTTCCGACCATGGTGATTTTACCGGTGACTATAGTCTGGTTGAAAAAACACAGAACACATTCGAGGATTGTCTTACCAAAGTACCTTTTATTATAAAGCCTCCAATAGGAACAGATATTGTTGCAGGTGTTAATGAGGAACTTGTGGAATTGGTTGACTTCCCTGCAACGGTTTACGATTTACTCAAACTTGAAGTAGAATACGATCACTTCGGCAAGTCATTACTTCCAATTATGGCTGGTGATGTGAAAGAGATCAGAAATGCAGCGTTTTGTGAAGGTGGCAGAATGATGGGTGAGGTTCAGGCTTCAGAAATAGAATCCTACAGAGAAGACTCATTATATATGCCACGAGTGAATTTGCAGATTAGCGATGAAAAACCATGGCATGGAAAAGCTGTTATGTGCCGAACTAAGAATTATAAATATGTTTCAAGATATTATGAGAATGATGAATTTTACGATTTGAATAATGACCCTTCTGAAGAATTTAATCAGATAAACAACAAGGAATATGCAACAATTATAGCGGAACATAAGCAGATTCTGTTAG
Source organism: uncultured Victivallales bacterium (assembly GCA_964441455.1). GTDB lineage: Bacteria > Verrucomicrobiota > Kiritimatiellia > JAQICX01 > JAQICX01 > JAQICX01. The sequence goes on from CAYTUX010000016.1 coordinate 22,723, forward strand.
AATGGTATATGGCAACGTGTGATGTGGTGCCAAGAAAACCAGATAAAAGAGGGTAAATATTATGTTTTTCGGTGCTTTTAAAAATAACAGAAAACAGGCTTACGTGTTGCCTCATAATAACTAGACACCGAACGGATTAAATAGAACATTTCTATTGCCTCATAATAGATGACACCGAACAGTATAACAAAACTCTCTA
>CAYTUX010000017.1:0-10333 GCA_964441455.1 uncultured Victivallales bacterium
GAAAAGTTGACAAGTTAAAAATGGTCTTATAAATTATTGATAATTATACAGTTATAAATGTCCAAAATAAAAAACGATCAAAAAAAACAAGAAAATGAATGGTTGTAGTACAAATTTATAAAATATTAAAAATATATAGTTAGGAGTTAGAATTATGAGTGGTCATAGTAAATGGAAAACAATACAGCATAAAAAAGGTGCAGCTGATGCCAAACGCGGCAAGATTTTCAGTAAGATGAGTAAGGAAATCATGGTTGCAGCTCGAGCAGGAGGCAGTGATATTGAACAGAATGCAGCACTTCGTAATATTGTTCAGAAGGCAAAAAGTGTTAATATGCCGGCTGACAATATTGAAAGAGCTATAAAAAAAGGTGCCGGAGAGCTTGACGGCGTAACTTTTGAAGAGGTAGTTTATGAAGGTTATGCAGGTGGGGGAGTTGGTATTGTAGTTAAAGTTTTGACTGACAACAAAAACAGAGCTGCTTCTGAGATTCGTCATATTTTCACAAAGAACAATTCAAGTTTTGCATCTCAGGGATCTGTATCAAGAAATTTTGAGAGAAAAGGTCAGATTATTGTTGATGGTTCAATAGTTGATGAAGATACTTTGATGAATTTGGTTCTTGAAGCGGGAGCGGAGGACATGGTTGCAGAAGGTGATAATTTTGAAATTCTTACAGATACAGATACTTTTGAAGATGTAACAGAAGCTCTGGAAGAAGCAAATATTCCAACTGTCAGTGCAGAAATCACAATGCTTCCGCTTTTGGAATCGCCGATTGAAGATCCTGCTGTTGCAAGAGCAGTATATAGATTTGTTGAAATGTTGGAAGATAATGATGATGTTCAGGAAGTATATATGAACATGAGTGTCAGTGATGAGCTGATGGAAAAGATTGCTGACGAAGAGTAATATGCAAATTCGGAAAATTCGTAGGGGAAGACCTGTGTGTCTGCCCTTTCGTATGGGAAGACCTGTGTGTCTGCCCTGATAAATAATTTAAGGGGAATTAATGACAGAAAATAATGAGTATAGAAAACAACGTCTTGAGAATTTAGAAAAACTGAAAGATATGGGGTACAGACCTTTTGGACGAGTGTTCAAAAGAGATGGAAACCTTGCTGAGGTTAAAGCTGATTTCGAGGAGGGGAAAAAGGTTAAAGTTGCTGCACGTCTGTTGACAATTCGAAAGATGGGCAAGAGTATTTTTGCAGATCTTAGTGATGGAGTGGGGCGTTTTCAAATTTATGTCGGCAGAAACCAGATTGGAGAAGATGCATTTGCAGCATTTAAATTGTTGGACATAGGTGATCAGATCGGCGTCGATGGAGAACTTTTTGTTACCCGTATGGGTGAGCAGACAATTAAAGTTGCAACATGGGAATTATTGTCAAAATCATTGTTGCCTCTACCTGAAAAATGGCATGGTTTGCAGGATGTTGAAGCCCGTTACAGACAACGCTATCTTGATTTGATTTCAAATTCAGAAGTCAGAGATGTTTTTAACAAGAGAATCAAGATAATTTCAGAGATCAGAAGTTATTTGAATGGACTGGGTTTTTACGAAGTTGAAACTCCAATGATTCAGAGTGAAGCCGGAGGGGCTGCCGCAAAGCCGTTTAAGACTCATTATAATGCTTTAGATGAAGATATGTTTTTACGTATTGCACCGGAACTTTATTTAAAAAGACTTTTAGTTGGTGGATTTGACAAAGTTTATGAATTAAACCGTAACTTTAGAAACGAAGGACTTGACAGAACTCATAATCCTGAATTTACAATGCTTGAAATTTATGAAGCATATTCAGATGTTGAAGGTATGAAGGAAATTATTCAGGGATTGATTATTCATGTTGCTGAAAAGGTTTTTGGAACATTGAATGTGGGAGAAGGTGAAAATGCAATTGATTTTTCACTGCCATGGCGTGAGGTGACTTATCATGATCTTGTGAAGGAGAAGATGGGAGAGGACTGGTTTGAGCTTTCTCTTGATGAAGCAAAAGCAAAAGCTGATGCGGCTGGGCTATCTGTTGATCCTGCATGGGATATGCTTATGGTTACTCATGAAGTTTATGAAAAATTGATTGAGCATACATTAATTCAACCAACCTTTGTTCGTCGTTTGCCGAAACAGTTGATTCCATTGGCAAAAGAGACTGAAGACAATCCAGATCTGGTTGATGTTTTTGAGCTTATTATCAGAGGGCAGGAAGTTGCTCCGGCATATACAGAGCTGAATGATCCGCTGGTTCAGAGAGAGAGACTTCACGAACAGGCCGGTGAAGATTTGACAAAAATTGATGATGATTTTCTGACGGCACTTGAACATGGAATGCCACCCGCCGGTGGAATGGGAGTTGGAGTTGACCGACTGATAATGATTCTTTTGGGTGTTGATGCAATCAAAGATGTGATATTGTTTCCGCAGTTACGGTCTTTGAGTAAAGAGTAAATACAAGGAAGCTGGATTTAATATGGCAAAGAAAGCAGTTCAGTACAATGAAGATACAGTTAAAACCCTGTCGTCGTTGGAACATATTCGTTTAAGATCAGGAATGTATATTGGGCGTACCGGCAATGGCAGTCAATATGAAGATGGTATTTACGTTTTGTTGAAAGAGGTTATTGATAATTCCATTGACGAATTTATTATGGGCAATGGTAAAGAGATTAAACTAATTGTCAAAGATAACGAAGTAAGTGTAAGAGACTATGGTCGTGGGATACCGCTGGGTAAAGTTGTTGAATGTGTTTCCAAGATTAATACCGGCGCCAAATATAATGATGATGTTTTTCAGTTTAGTGTTGGTTTAAACGGGGTTGGTACAAAAGCCGTAAATGCTTTGTCATCTCACTTTCTGGTGAAAAGTTATCGTGATGGAGAATTTGTTGAGGCATACTTTGAAAAAGGAAAGCTCATAAAAGAAAATCGTGCCGAGCAGGAAAAACAGGTTCGCAATGGCACCTTTATATCATTCACCCCGGATCCGGAAATTTTCAAAAAATACTCTTTTGATTCAGGACATATTGAACGCAGACTGCGTTTCTATGCATATCTGAATGCAGGTTTAAAAATTATTTTCAATGGAGAAGTTTTCAAGTCAGATGATGGACTTCTTGAATTGATACGAGATGAGTCAGCATATCAGCAGCTGTATCAGCCAATCTCGTTCAAGAATGAGACTCTTGAATTAGCGTTCACTCACACTCACCAGTTTTCAGAGCAGTATTATTCATTTGTTAATGGTCAGTTTACTGTCGATGGAGGAACTCATTTAAGTGCTTTTAGAGAGGGGATTCTCAAAGGAATTAATGAGTACTCAAACAAAAAGTTTGAGGGTGATGATGTTCGTGAAGGTTTGCTTGGTGCAATTGCTGTTCGTCTTAAGGAGCCGATATTTGAGTCTCAGACAAAGAACAAACTGGGTAATACTGAAATCAGAGCCGGTCTGGTTGCACAAATCAAGGATATTGTTGTTGATAGTCTGCACAGAAACAAACAGGATGCCAAACGACTTTTTGAAAAAATTGAGGAAAACCAGAAATGTCGTAAAGAGCTGCAGTCGGTTAAGAAACTGGCAAGAGAACGATCCAAGTCTGTTTCAATTAGAATACCACAGTTGAAAGATTGTAAGCTGCATCTGAATTCGAAGCGCAACAATTCAGATGCGTCTATGATTTTTATAACAGAAGGGCAATCTGCTGCCGGGTCAATGACAAGTTGCCGAAATCCAAATACACAGGCAATCTTTATGCTTAAAGGTAAGCCTTTGAATGTTAATGACTTGCCTAGAAGTGCAATTTACAAGAATGTTGAACTGTATAATCTTATGTGCAGTCTTAATATTGAAGAGACGATTGAAGAACTAAGATATCAGCATGTTATTCTGGCAACCGATGCCGATGTGGATGGTCTGCATATCAGAAATCTTATGATAACATTCTTCTTAAGATTTTTTAAAGAGATTGTTATTAGAGGGCATCTGAAGATTCTCGAAACGCCTTTATTTAGGGTTCGAAATAAAAAAGAGACAATTTATTGTTATTCAGAAGCAGAGAGAGATGAAGCACTTAAGAAGATTACAACAGGTGTTGAAGTTACCAGATTTAAAGGTTTGGGAGAAATTTCTCCAAAGGAATTTAAAGATTTTATCAGTATAGAGAATATAAAACTTACTTCTGTAGATGTTTCAGGAGAGACATCTGTATCTGAACTGCTTGATTTTTACAGTGGTAAAAATACGCCGGAACGTAAGGCATATATCATGGAAAATTTGATTGCACCCGAAGATTTATAAAATTGTGAGGAATAATGGACGATAAAGATAAAAAAAATATACCACAACAGGAGTTTTCATTTGTCAGCCCTGGAGATTCTGAATCCAGTGACAAAGAATCTTCTGATGATTTGAAAGCATCTGATTTGTCAAAAGATGAGCAGGTGGTTGATAAAAAAGAATTTGAAAAAGATATGCCTTTGGAAGCGGAAGAAGAAAAGGACAAAGATGAGAATGTTCAAAAGGATTCAGAAAAAAACAAGGTTTCTGAGGATGATGATCTTTTAGACAGTCAACCTGTGCGTGAACCGAAGAAGCCGCAAAGCCGCGGTGAGATTGAGGTTGAGCATCTCCGCCGTGATAATAGTCTGCTCAAGCAGCTGATGGACGGTAATTTTATGGAGTATGCTTCGTATGTTATATGTGACAGAGCAATTCCTAAGATTGAAGACGGTTTTAAACCAGTGCAACGTCGGATTATGCATGCACTTCATGAGAAAGATGATGGACGTTTTATAAAAGTTGCCAACATTGTTGGTCATACAATGCAGTATCATCCTCATGGAGACGCATCAATTGGTGCTGCTCTTGTTGCTCTTGCAAACAAACGTTATCTGATCGACAGACAGGGAAATTTCGGTAATATTCTTACCGGCGACCCGGCTGCTGCTTCAAGGTATATTGAATGTCGCCTCACTGAACTTGCTCGAAATGAAATTTTCAACAAGCAGGTGACAATTTATACACCAAGTTATGATGGAAGAAATAAAGAACCTGTTACTTTGCCTTCTAAGCTTCCACTGCTTTTGATGCTTGGCACTGAAGGTATTGCGGTTGGTCTTTCCACACGAATTATGCCGCATAACTTTATTGAATTGCTGCGGGCACAGGTTGCGATTCTTAAAAAACGTTCATTTTCTATTTTGCCTGATTTCATTCAAGGCGGCATAATGGATGCAACAGAATATAATGACGGCTCAGGCAAAATTAAGCTAAGAGCATTGATAGAGAAGTCAGGAACAAATACACTTGTTATTAAGGAGGTTCCTTATAGTACAACAACAGAGTCTATCATTCGTTCAATTGAAGATGGTATCAAAAAGAAGAAGATACCGGTAAAATCGATCTATGATTATACATCTGAAAATGTTGAAATTGAATTACAGCTTGTTCAGGGAACCAACTCTGACAAAGCAATAAAAGCTCTTTATGCATTCACAAATTGTGAAGTGCCTATCACAAGCAATATTATTGTTATTATTAACAATCATCCGACAGAAATTGGTGTAAAAGAGATTCTCAAAGAAAATACCCGGATGCTTGTTGATATTCTGGAGGCTGAATTAAAGCTGAAGGAGAAGAAACTTGAAGACACAATGCATGAAAAAACGCTCGTGCAGATTTTTGTTGAAAAGCGTATTTATAAAAGAATTGAAGAGTGTAAGAGTCGGGAAGAGATTGATAATGCAATTTTAACAGGTTTTGAACCATACAAAAAACTATTATTAAGACCCATTGAAAAAGAAGATATCGAGATGTTGCTGGGGGTAAGAATTCGCAGAATTTCACTTTTTGATATTAATAAGAATCAGGAAGAGATTGAGGGAATAAAACTGGAACTTAAAGAGGTTCGTAAATTTTTAAGTGATATCACTAATTATGCAGTTAATTATCTTAAAGCTCTTATAAAGAAATATAGCAAAAACTATCCGAGAATGACGAAGACAACTGAAATCAAAGAAATTGACAGAGGTAAGTTGACAGCTAATGAGTTGAAAATATGCCACGATACAGAAAAGTATTATCTCGGTTCTGAAGTTGAAGGAGATGAACTTTTTACATGTTCATCTTTAGACAAAATCATAATGGTTTGGGATACTGGTAAATACATCGTGATGTCACCTCCTGAAAAGTATTTTGTTGATCAAAATCTTGTGTATAGTAATGTAAACAGCAGGGATAGAGAGATGCTTATTGTCTATACTTTGGATAAGTTTACATATATAAAACGCTTCACTTTTGGCGGAAGTATCTTGAATAAGAACTATCAGGTTATTCCGGAAGGTGGAGAAATCTTACTATGTACAGATGATATTCCTGAAGAAATCTACGTAAAGTATAGACCAAAAAAGAATCAGAGAATCAATCAGCAGGTATTTACTACATCAGATATTCTTGTAAAGGGCGTTAAGAGCCGCGGAAATCAGCTGACAAGTAAATCTGTGGCAAGGATTTCCACAAGCAAACCCCGCTGGTGGAAAGATGATGAAGCTGGTTCCAAAGGAAATATTCTTGATTTGGAAATATAGAAACAATGTTAAAATTTCTAATTAAAATCAGTATAATTGAAAAGGAAGACTGCGAGGCTGACGATGTATGCTGAGAGTCCGACAATCAGGAAGCCTGTTGCGATATGATATAGTCTGGTTTTGGTGTCTCGGCGTTTGAGCATTTTATAAACTGTCTCATCAAATGAATCTGTTTTGTATGTTGTTACCCATCGTATTCTTAGCGGACCAAAGAATAGCAGCAGTGCGGAGATTAAGACAGATATTACTCCGACAAAAAGAGCAACTCTAGCCGGAAATCCGGATGCAGCAAGTCGGTGACCTGAAAAGCCGGTTATGGTGAGGCAGATTGTGATTAGACCTAATAGCAGTTGAGAGCGAATCTGAAGAATATTGAAAGAATCTTTTATGTTCCCTATTATGTTGTTTTTTTCAGGGTCGTTAGTTATCTCTTTTATATAATTAATCTCTTCTTCTGTTGTTAATCTTTTCATTATGTTCCTTTTATGGTCTAAGTAATTTGTGTTAAGAGATAAGATTTAATTTTCACCATTTCAATCTTAAAATGATTACATATTTCTTTGATTTCCATAATATCTAATTCTTTCTTTTGTCTAACTAAAATTATTAATTTGACAACTTTTTATATCTTTTTTGTGCTTCTGTTGCCCATTTTGTAGTGATTTTCAATCTGAATCTTGTGTCACTCCATGAGTCAGCAATGTCCAGCATCTCCTGTTCAGAAATAGGAGGGGTATATAGAATATCCAGTTTTTCTTTCGGTAGTTGTTCTGCGATAATTGTCTTCCATGCTTTTTGAAGTTCATTGTGAGGATCAATTAAAGTAGTTCCCATTACAGCATTTAGTATTTGCCATCTTTTGCTTGCGGTTTGAGTATCATATTTAAAATTGCTTTTAAATTTATATGGATTGGATTTCGGAGCCCAGCTTTTTGTGTATATTTCTTTGTTTACGGGCATTCTATATAGATTGTTCATCTGTCCGTTTTGTCCAACGGGCTGACAGAGTATCTGCTGCCCTTCAAAGGATAGTGCAAAGTTAAGAAATAGTTCTGCATTTTTCTTGTTTGGAGCATTTTTAAGAATGGCAATTGCATCCGGATTTACAACTGTTGCATTATCCGGCAGTACAAAACCAAGAGCATTTCCACCGACAGCTTTGATTGCTGTTTCTGCAAATTGATCAATTGCAAGTCCTGCCGCAACTTCACCATGTTCAACCTCTCTTGGTCCTTCTCCTCCTCCCTCACCAAATTTCCTGATGTTTGCACAAAGCTTGGTTATTATCTCCCAACCCTTTTCATATCCATAAGCTTGAAGTATAATCTCATAACACATGTGAACAGATCCACTGGATCTAGGATCGCCGGAGGATACCCATGTGAAGTATTCGGGGGTTGTTATATCTTCCCATGATTTTGGAGTGGTAAGACCTAATTGTTTTATTAATGGGTTGTTATAGACTATTCCAAATCCGCTTAGAGCAACACCAAACCAATACATCTCAGGATCGTAAACCGGGAAACCGGCACAGTCTTCAGGTATCTGCCGGAGTATTTCTTTATGAATTACAGCTGGTTGCAGCCAGCCGGCATCTTTGCTGCGAATGAATGGGTCAACTCCGCCTCCAAACATTATATCAACGTTAGGAAAATCAGACGTCTGAAATCTGGATTCAAGGTCTTTTAACATTTTTGATGTCCCGCCAACATCTAACCATACAATTTCTATATATGCCTTGTTATTTGTTTTTAGCCAGTCTGTAAATGCTCTGGAATATTCCAATTTAACTTCTCGCCGATGTGGAGAAATAATCAGTATCTTGTTTTTGCTGGAATCCTGCATTGTTTTTTTTGATGAAAACAGCATCAAAACGAAGGGCAGACTTACTATAAGTAAAAATAATGTTATTGCAAATATCTTTTTCATAAATAAATGGTTTTTCAAACTGACACGACCTCTGGGATATAGAGAGATTGGATTCTCTAAAACAACGCAGTGCAAATGTGCATGACGTATAATAAAACTTAACTGTTAGTCTATAAATAATTGTTTCATCTTTTAACTAAAAAAAATTAAGATAGTTGATTAAAAAACAGCACACCTTGTGGTATATTGTTTTATATAAAATCTAAATAATTAGTTTGTCTGTTTCGCCACAGAAAATATGAGCTTTGCTAACTACAATTGGTAGCTTAACCTCTTGACCTGGTTTGAATTCTTTATGTGCATCAACCTTACAGATGAATGTATTGTCGCCGGCTTTTAGATAAATATATGTTTCTGATCCCATTGGCTCAACAACATCTACATCCGCACTGATCTCAGGAGCATCAACAATTCCGTATGCATTGTTTGAACCAATATTTTCGGGACGAATTCCAAAAGTAACTTTTTTGTTTTCGTATGCTTTTATATCATCTGTCCAGCTTTCCGGAAGGCAGATTGACTCTGTTTCAGATATAAAATAAAGTTCATTCTGACTTTTCTTAATCGTTCCGTAGAAAAAGTTCATCGGGGGTGTTCCGATAAAACTTGCAACAAATTTATTTGCAGGCACATCGTAAAGGCTTATAGGTGTGTCAACCTGCTGAATAACACCATCACACATAACAACAATTCTATCACCCATTGTCATGGCTTCAGTCTGGTCATGTGTGACATAAATCATCGTTGCACCAAGCTTACTATGCAATCTGTTGATTTCAACACGCATCTGAACACGCATTTTTGCATCGAGATTTGATAGTGGTTCGTCAAATAAGAAAACTTTTGGTTGACGAACAATTGCACGCCCCAGAGCCACACGTTGTCTTTGACCACCTGAGAGTTGTTTTGGCCGGCGTTGCAGTAATTCTGTAATGCCTAAGATTTCAGCAGCTTCTTCTACACGGTTTTGAATATCTTTTTTAGGAAATTTACGAAGTTTTAGACCAAAAGCCATGTTGTCAAAAACAGACATATGTGGATAAAGAGCATAGTTTTGGAAAACCATTGCAATATCTCTATCTTTCGGGGGAACGTCATTAACAACAGTATCTCCAATAGTAATTGTTCCATGAGTTATTTCTTCTAGTCCTGCAATCATTCTTAATGTAGTTGACTTACCACAACCTGAAGGTCCAACTAGAACCAGAAATTCTTTGTCGTTCACTGTTAGGTTAAAATCATCAACAGCTTTGAATGAATTATCATATATTTTTTCAACACCTGAAAGTGTAACACTTGCCATCTTTATGTCTCCTGTCTCGTAATTGAGAGTTAATATGTGTTCATAAAATATTTTCTTGTCTGAAATTTAATCAATAAAATATTCTATATGTTATAATATTTTGTAACTAGATGCAAATAAAATATCTTATTAAAGACCTTCTCCCTGTTTTTCTGGTTAAATGCTATTTTCGGTCGGCGGCCAGCTACTAACAGATCAGAAAAACAATCCTATATAAAACTTCAGTGTAAACTTAATAGCTGGGCAACCCTCCCGATTAAAATTGCAATCTAACATTAGTCTGTAAAAACGGGAGGAAGAACCCCTCCGTCCTCGCAAGCTCGTCCACCTCCCCTTAGCAAGAGGAGGAGCTAATACGTCCTCGGCGTCCGCTAAACTAATTTTCTAATTTATCACCCAGCTACTAAGTATAAAAATATTTAAGTCTAAATTTGCATTTCTCTTTTGTTTTTAGTAGCTGGGTGATAAAAGTATAATGTAAACCCTGATTTCATTGATTTAAAAACATGTTTAT
>CAYTUX010000018.1:0-12848 GCA_964441455.1 uncultured Victivallales bacterium
TTCCCTACAACAAGCCTACAATTAGTGTATCACCCTCACGAATAGAGGCAATTCATGAAAAGGGGACACTTGGACTTCCACTAAGTCAAGAGTTCTGAACTTAGTTCTCTTGAGCGATAGCGACTGTTCAAAAGAAGTCTTGAAAAAAACTTAAACAACAAAAATAAATTTAACAAATCGATGCAGCCGACTCGTAAACTCGCGCCTCATCTAAACGTAAATAGAATCAATGAGTCGAAAACTGGAAGTTTCATTCTGAGACAATCTTAATGATCGCATCTCAAATACGAGTGAAATCCCGCATTGGCTGATATTATTCGTGCATCCGCTTTCGCCGTACCGGACTACAGCGCATCAGGAAGGCACAGTCAGAACAAAAAAAGTTATTTTTTTGATTTTTTTTCTTGCATATCCCCATACTTTTGATATATTTGCTTTATATTTGTAATCAGACTTATTGAGAAGTTAACGTTGTCGCAGATTCGACGAAAAACAATTATCACAAAAAAACAAGATTATGAAAAAAACATTTTTTTAAAGAACATTTTTAATCAACCTGCTGGTAATTATTTTACTCCTTCCGGCATGTGAAAAAAACACGGATAAAAATAGCCTGAATGAAAAATTACAAGCACTCGCAGATCGGACTTATGCTGATTACATAGCAGAATATCCCGGATTTCCGGGAGGTTTTGCTATACGTATAATACTTGACGATGAAATCGGATTAGGACACCGTGGGCTTGTCGACAACTTTTCGGAAAGCATTCATTTTCGTGGAGAAAGCACTACGAAAACTTTCACGGCTGCTGGCATTGCATTGCTTTATCAAAGAGGTCAACTTCATTTCGACTCCCTGGTAACAGCATCTATACCAGATAAAGACATTCCGTATTTGCCTGATACGGAAGACTATAACATACCATTTAAAGATAAGATAACAATATTGCAGTTGCTTCATCATACCGCCGGAGTTTATGATTTAGTTAATCATAATGATGGAAAACGCTTTCTTGACAGTATTTTCTCGCAAAACCCGGAGTTTACGATGACGATCGACCTGATGACTTCCTATATCAGCGAGCACGGAAAGTCTGAATTTGAACCCGGTGAAGATTGGTGTTACTCAAATAGTGGATATCAACTGCTCGCGAAAATCATTGAAAGGGTAAGCGGTAAATCATACCGACAGTTTATGGAGGATGAGTTTATTAAGCCCCTTGAATTGAATGAAACCAGTTTTCCGGATATGGGCAACGAACAGACAATTCCCGAACCCTATCTTGATTCCTGGGGATGGCTTTCAGGCGAGACAGTCAACCTGACCACTCAAAACATGTCTGCAAATGTTGGTGAAGGAAATGTCATAACATCAGCACGTGATTTGAGTAAATTCTATCAGCTTCTGCTTAGCGGTCAAGCGGGCGTCGAAATGACTTATGTAAGCAATTACATGATGGCTTGCGTGCCAATCTCTCAAACCAGTTCCACCGGCTATGGAATGGGATTATTCCACTCTGAAAATCTGGGGTATGGTCATGGCGGAGATGGTTCCGGCATTTCAGTCAAGTGTTATGTAGACCCGACAAACAACTTTACAGTTTTTGTACTATCCAATTGCTGGAATTATAATAACGGCGAATCTGATGACAGCCTGCTTTATGAACAATCATTAATACTGCAAAACTTGATGCTTGAGGCGAAGGATTTGGTTTTGGAGCATTATAAGTAATTGTCATAAACTTAACCTGAATTATTCATGAAATTACTACTGCCCAAGCTATTTAAGCTATCCCATTGTTCGTAAGCGCACTCTACGCAATCTCATAACAAGACCAACGGGAGTGAGGCTGGAACCTGCAAGAGCAATGAAGCGTGGTTAACCTCAAACTGCATGATTAACTTTAAAACACTTGCAATCAAGAGTTTGGAAGAAAATTATGAAATCATCACCCAAGTGTACTAATCTGATGATTCTAATTCCTAATTCTATTGGTTGAAATGCATGTTTATGTCCTCACTGAAAAATTAAGGTCGACTTTTTCTGAAAAAACAAAAAACATTTGCATTTAAAATCAATTATCATATAATCACTTTGAGTAATAAGGAATCGGTGCATAATACCGGTTGAAACGGACGACCTTTTATTAAAGGTCATGAAAAACAAAAAACACCAACCGATTTGCCAGCGGATTTTTGAAAGAAAGAAAAACCGCTAACAAGTCGCTGCATGCGATTATCAATTCCGTGTCTTCGGCTCTACATTGCTGACGGATCAGCTTAACGTTGTAAAAGAAAGGAACAATACAATGAGTAATACATCAAAGCAACCGAATCTGTTGTTTATTTTCCCGGATCAGCTGGGGGCATGCTATATGGGCTGCTATGGGCATCCGCAGGTTCGGACACCCAATCTGGATCGTCTGGCTGGTGAATCAGTTCAGTTCTCAAATGCCTATACGGCCTGCCCGCTCTGCACCCCTTTTCGCGGCACGCTGTTCACCGGCCGATATCCCAGCCAGACCGGGATCTTTCGCAACGAGCAGCGCATTCCTGAAGGGGAGACGACACTGGCGGATCTATTCAACCGTGCTGGATACTCGACCTGCTACGTGGGCAAGTGGCATCTCTGCGACACTCCGCGGGGAATTTGGGTGGAACCCCATCTGCGGGGGGGATTCTCAGATTTTGTGGGATGGGACTGCGGCCATGTCTTCCACACCAACCAGAAGTACTTCGACGGAGACTCGCCTGAACTCTTGACCATGCAAGGCCATGAGACCGACGGGCTGACTGACATCGCCTGTAGCCGACTTCAGCAATTCGCGGAAGGCGAAACACCTTTCTGCATGTTTTTGGCCTATCAGGCCCCTCATCCCATTTGTCAACCGCCGCAGGCATATCACGACATCTATCGAGACCGCCCCATCCAGTACCGATTTACCGTGGACGGCGACGCACGTTTCAAAGGCTACGGCAAATCGAACGGGGGAATTCAAGATATCCCGCTCAAAGAATGGACTGAACGCTACTTTGGCGAAATCACACATCTGGATGCTGCAATCGGTCGATTGCTTTCGCGTGTAGAAGAGCTGGGGCTTCTGGAGAATACGATTATCGTGTTTACGTCTGACCATGGCGAAATGGGTGGCTGCAGGGGAAGATTCGAGAAATCCGTCCCCTATGAGGAGGCCACACACATTCCGCTGATCGTACGCCTTCCCGGCCAGAAGCAAGCACGACGGACAGACGCCCTCTTCTCATCGGTGGATTTCATGCCCACCCTCTTGGCTCTTTGTGATCTGCCTGCCGCAGAGACGGCGGAAGGGGTTGACTATTCAGGCCTCATCAAGGGGCTGCCCGATTCGCCGACACGAGAGGATCTCATTATTCAGTTCTGTAACTGGGCCTGTATCCGGCGGGATGATGTCAAGCTGACGCTCAGCCTAGATGGGAAAGATGCAAAAGAACTCTATCGTCTGGACAGCGATCCGTTTGAGCAGGAAAACCTGATCGGACGGGAGCAGGAAGGCAGTACCATTGAAACGCTTCGCACTGCGTATGTGAAACACTTTGGAAATCTCGAAAGACGTCGCTGATGGACCAACAAGCCGGATGCACGCGACGGCTTATAGCCGCGCGTGATCAGCAGCGTCGACAGGAAATATATGTATGAGAATATCATACCACATTGCTATTATATTAATCGGTATTTCAGCTCATTCAGGAAACCCATGATCGTTGCACACAGAAGCGCCTCTAGACAGGCACCACAGAACACGATTTCCGCCTTTACGCTTGCATGTGAGCAAGATGCCGATCAATAGAAGGTGATTTTTCATCTTACCGCATACGGTCATATCGTCTGCATTCATGACGGGAATACAGAGAAATTAGCAAATACGAATTTAGTAATACGCACCTCATCTAAACGTTCTTAAATTAGTTTCCGACCATCACATTGATTCCAAAACAATTGAATAATATAATAGATAAAAAAGTTTTATGCTTATCATTAGCATAAGGAAACTCAAATGACACAAAATGACATGAACCACCAAGAATGGGAAAGTAGCAGAAACTGGAGATGGGGAGGAATCTATCATTGCAATAAAGCAATAAAGACACAAGAATTTGGGTTTCCACAAAACCAAAACGCATAGGCTGGTCTTTAAACTTTGTAAAAAAGCAAAGTTATGTTTGGTTGCTTTTTATTTTTGGAATCCCTTTGGCTATATTCCTTGTGTTTTTAGAAAAAGTTTAACCTATTTACGGCATTTGAAATTAAAAAAAACGGATAAGTGTTTGTAAATAAGGGAGTTGTTTTGATTATTAGCTTCACCGAATGGGTGAAGAATTTTCTGAATTTCAAACCGCAAGGGGTTGCCAGTTTTACCGCATCTGCGGCGTTGCACGGCTTCCTGCATAGGTACTATAGCTGAAAACCGTGTGCCTGGCATCTACGGCAAAATGGCAACTGCTGTTTTTATGATTATTGTTTTATTGGCGTGCCGAATTTTCCTGCATTTTTATCAGGGTAATTATATTCTTCAGGGAATTTTCCTTCAGCTACGCCACCTGTCACATCTTCAGATGGAGGAGGCAGCACCCAGTCGTCACGTTCAAAAACTTTTGTTTTGAAATTAGACTGTTCAATATTTTTTGTCTGTTCCTGAAAAGCCATGCATGTTCTGACACATCCTTTGGCACCACAAACAGCAAAGTAACCGGTATGGTCTCTAATCTGTTTATAGAAAGGTATAACTGTATTGTTTGACAACTCTTCGTTGGGGTGCCAGTTTCCTCCGGACATTGTGTATGTTGCACGGTATGCGACCTCTTCAGATATATTACTGTTTCGCACATCTATATCCAGTCCCGGAAGTGACTTCTTCAGGAAAGGAGATGCTTCATAGTTTAAACCATGATGAGTCATTGTGCATCTTCCCATCAAAACATCTCCCCATTCAATTTCAATGTCGTCAATTTTTATTTTAACAGGTTCACGTTCTCCAGGTCTTGGAATTGCACCACCCGGACACATATCGACACATTTCATACATCTTTTGCATAATGTTCCGGGTTTTATAATCGGATCCGGTTCGATCTCAATATCAGTCAATATGGTTCCCAGCCGAACTCTCGGACCCCACTTGGGATGAATGAAAACTTTTGCCCATCCTATTTCACCTAAGCCGCAGGCAACACCTGCTATACGTACATTTAGACTGATGTCCGGAGCAGGTCTGTCAGGTGCGACAGCGGGGTGCATGCCTGATCTTTCCGGAACCCCGGGATAGATAGGTACAGCTTCCGCACCATGATCTTCAAGCAAGCATGCCACCTCATATGTAATCATAGGACGAAAAATTGTATTTAGTTTATTATATGAATAATAAGTATAGTTTGCCCAGTGTGTACCCTCTGTTATACCTCTGTAAGCACCTCTTGGAAAAGGAGCCAAAATGGAAATAACGGATTTGCATTCCGGAAAAATATTTTTCGGATGCATTCTTGAAGGTGCATTGTCAAAACGTTCAATATTTGCAACACCCAGGTCGCCACCCAAGTCTCTTGCAAGTTTTTTTAATTGTTCTTTTAAATTTGTCATGATATAAAAATCCTTACTTTATTTTATTCAGCTAATTGGGCGGTTATACATATCTCTTGCCCAGGGCTCTCTTTTGCGAAAAGAATTTGTGAATTTGTTTGAGAGTTTGTTACGCTTTTCCAGACTTATCATACAGGCTCTGCCGCATGCAGCGGCAAAACGATCTTTAACCCCGCCCTTTCCATGTGTATCTAAGGCGCCATTGCCACATGATGCACATATTACTCTGTCAATATTACCCTCTTTGTCATATGAACCTAAAGGACAACTTTCAATACATGCATTGCAGTCATCACAAAAGTCTAGATCCTGCACATTGTCAGGTTCCAGCTCAAAATCCACCAGAATCATTGCTAAACGCTGTCTGTGTCCAAATTCCGGAGTTAAAAAGAAACCGCCTTTTCCTGTTATTCCAAGTCCGGCTTGATATGCCGCATGCTCTATTGGAATTATTACATTTGGAGCAGGTCTGCCCGGTGAAACCGGAACGCCGTAGTCCATATCAGCTTCCTGACTGTATCCAAAAAGAGGAACTGCTTCGATACCCTCACACTCTAAAGCACAAGTTAAGTCATAAGTTGTCTTTGATAAGAAAGTATCTTCAAGCCAGTTAAAGCCAAACATTCCATAGGTGTTGCCGAAACTTGTTCCTTCTTCAACACCGCGTATGGAGCCTCGTAAGATTCTGCGTCCTATAACTATCACTGATTTACATTCCGGAAAAATCGAAAGAGGACTTTTTTCCGGAGGAAGTTCTTTGAAGCGATCAATTGAGGCAATTCCAATTAGATCTGCACCGGCATTTTTTGCAATATTTTTTATTTCTGTTGAGTTCATTTTGTTACTCCTTGTTTTTTATACATTTACTTTCAATACAGACTCGATAAATCCAGCCTATAAATATTTTATATAATTTATTAACTTATCTTCATTAGAATTCATATTCAGCATATCCAAGAGCAAAGGATGCAGATGAAGCTGTGGCTCGAATCTGCTTTCCATATTCCTGAAGTTTATCTTCACTCAGCTGTTTTTGTGTAAAATTTCCACCGATAATTCCGACCATTTCACCTTCGCTGTTAAAAATAGGGGAGGCGCAAGCAATTGAGTATTTATCTTTTTCCATCTTTGTCCATGCTATTTTGTTTTTTCTGATCTTCTGCAGTTGTTTTTTTAATTCGCATTTTGATGTAATAGTATTCTCTGTATATTTTTTCAGAGTATTGTTGTTGAAGAAATTATCCAATTCATCTTCTGAATAATATGCTGCACATACTTTGCCGCTTGCGGAGCAGTTAATCGGGTTAAAACTGCCTGCTGTTAAAGACGCATCTTTGTTTGCCCGGTAGTAGGAAACATCAATTATCATAGGTTTGTTCTCCACCGGCATGCTGAAATATATGTCAGTCTTCAGCTCTTTTGACAGTTTTATAACGAAAGGATGTACTTTCTGACGAATCTGATTTTTTGAAAGGCACATGTTTGCAAGTGAGAGTACTTTCATTGATATTTTGTATTTTCGAGAGCTGTTTTGCGATACATACCCGGCTTCCGTCAATGTTTTTAAAAGTCTGCATGCATGGCTGTTGGGCACATCCATGGCACTGGCAATCTCTTTGACAGAAAAGCTCTCTCCGGTTGATGAAAGCAACTCTAAAATTTGAAATCCATTTGTTAATGTATTGTTCATAATTTATCCCCTGTTAAGAATTCTATATATTAGAATTTAGTGAGGATGGTATCATATGTTGGAATTATATCAACCTTTTTTTTTCTGTTTTTTATTTTACATGTTGAATTAATGGCAAAAATTTAATATTATAGAGGCTCTTTCAAAAGTCCGATCCCTTCTGGAAGCGGCTACAGCGGGCCAGTGTCTAAATAATATGTTAAAGTCTGTAGCCGATGGCAGCCTGTCCAGCTAGCAAACCCTGCGGGGAATATTTGCTAGCTGCGGCAGACCTCGGAAATTAGACTTTTGAAAGAGGCTCTATAATTAATACTTTAATCATTTAAACTCATTATATGTCTTATGTCAAAAGATTATAAACAACTTAAAATAGGTGAATTCAATGCGAACTAAATTGATAATTGTTCTAACCTTTATTATTACATTAACCCTAAACAGCAGGAGTATTGAAATGACTTCCGAAGACACAACATCCCAAAAGCCTGATTATTCAAAGGATTTCAGTTGGGCAAGCAAGCCTGAAAAACCTGATAAACCAGTGGATGTATTTTATGTTTATCCAACAATTTATGTTGGAAAAGATCCCAAAAATATGGATATTTCAGATTTTGAACTTAGAGCAAATGTCAAAGGTCTATTGACTGCTCAAGGTGGAGTATATTCACCAAGTGCAAATCTTTTTGCACCCTTTTATCGTCAAGAGAGTGCTGCACTTCAGAGTATGGAAGCTGCAAATGGGGGTAAGGATGCTTTTCAGGATCCTGTATTTCAAGTTGGTGCAGATGATGTGGAAAGAGCCTTTGATTATTATCTGAGAAATCTTAATTCCGACCGTCCTTTTATTATTGCCGGTCATAGTCAGGGTACAATGGCTGCAATTTCTTTAATGCGCAAGCGTTTTAATGATCCTGAACTTCAAAAGCGATTGATTGCTGCTTATCTTATTGGTTATTCAGTAACCAAAGATGATTTAAAAAAGTATCCATGGATGAAACTTGCTAGAGGTGAGACTGATACCGGGGTGATTATTACTTTCAATACTGAAGGTAAAGATGCCGGACCTTCACCTGTATTGTTTCCTGGTGCATCGGTAATCAATCCGTTAAATTGGAAAACTGATGGCACACCTGCAAAAAGAGATAAAAATATCAAAGCACGCTTCTTTAATGATTCAACCGGAGAGCTGATTGAAGAAATTCCAAATTTTGCGGGTGCATATATAGACACAGAAAAAGGAGTTTTAATTGTAACAGATATGAAGACACCAAAATCAGACCAGATCGATTTTGTAAATATGGGCAGATGGTCAAAGGGAGTTTTTCACAGGTTTGATTATGCTTTCTGGTATGATAACTTAAAAGCTAATGTTAAGAAGAGAGTTGATGCGTATCAGAAAGCCCAGAATGGGTTGTAGAATGTTTTGACCAAAAGTTCAAGGACTAAATCACTAAAAACTATTAACAGTTACTCGAGCAAGCATCGTTTGTTTGAGTCCTTAGTCATTAAGTCCTTAGTCCTTCTTGAGCTGCTAATAAAGAGATGGAGATGAGGACATTTCCGCTCTCATTCCTGCAAGACGATGCTGGTATACAAGTCGGGAGCGAGCTTCGAGCCTGCGAGAGAGGCTGGAGTTTACGACAGCAATGAGTGAAACAAATGGCCTATTCCTCATTCTCATAAAGTACATTCAACCTTAAAATCAAGGACTTTTAACATAAATAGACACTTTGTTATTTACTATTTATGGTTCAAAATGTTAATATTTTCTAACTTTTACATTACATAGGATTTTTTATGGGATACGAACATTTACAATTTGAGAAAGGTGCACATTTTCTGGTTACAGGAGGTGCAGGGTTTATTGGCAGTAATCTTTGTGAAGCAATACTAAGAATGGGATATCAGGTTACATGTCTTGATGACCTTTCAAATGGATTTCAGGCAAATGTTGATCTGTTTTCAGACAATTCCAATTATAAATTTATTAAGGGTGATATTAGAGATTATAATACCTGTTTTGAGGCATGTGAAGGTGTTGATTATGTTCTGAATCAGGCAGCCTGGGGAAGTGTTCCGCGAAGCATTGAGTTACCGCTTTTGTATGAAGATGTCAATGTCAGAGGTACTTTGAATATGATGGAAGCTGCCAGAAATCAGGATGTTAAAAAATTTATTTATGCATCGAGTTCTTCTGTTTATGGTGATGAACCGACTTTACCCAAAAAAGAGGGAAGAGAGGGAAAAGTACTCTCTCCTTATGCATTTACCAAAAAAGCCAATGAAGAATATGGTCACCTGTATAAAGATATATATGGGCTTGATACTTATGGGTTAAGATATTTTAATGTTTTTGGTAGGCGTCAGGATCCTGATGGTGCTTATGCGGCTGTTATTCCTAAATTTATAAAGTTACTTTTAAATGGTGAGGCACCTGTTATTAATGGTGATGGGATGCAGAGTCGCGATTTCACATATATTGAAAATGTTATAGAAGCAAATCTGAAAGCGTGCAAGGCATCTTCTGAATTTGCCGGAGAGGCATTTAATGTTGCATATGGCGGACAGGAGTATTTGATTAATATGTATAAATTTTTATGTGAAACTCTTGGAAAAGATATTGAGCCTGTTTTTGGTCCTGAGCGAACCGGTGACATTCGTTATAGTAATGCTGATATTTCCAAGGCACAGGCAATGCTTGGATACGATCCTGACTGGGACTTTAAAAGGGGCATCCTTGCCGCAATTGAATGGTATAAAGATAATTGTTAATGGTTAATGTCGGAATAGTTCCGCAGGTATTTATGAAATAGGTTGCGAAGCAACACAATAGTTACCGTTTACAATTGACTGTTTACATTTTATTTTAAGCCCTGTTCTATTTCATCGAATGGCTGTAAAGAACGCAGAGAAGAGTTTGGTTTACACCCCGCCCTTACTTTGCAAAATAAATGCAAAGTGAGGGCGGGGCGACAGCATGTAGTTTGTCAACCCGTGGGAATAAATAATAAACAACACCGAGCACGGTGTCCGTTAGGAAAAAGTTATGATGGAATTTACAAAAGAAGAGATTAGAGCAACGATAAAGGTGCTTGGTTCAGCACAGAGTTTAGATGTTCTTGCTGAAGAGAATGCTGATATTTTTAAGAAATTAACAGCAATGAAAGATTTTGTCGATGCAGATTGTATTGGTTGTTATCTTTCAGTTGACGGAGAGGTTGATACTTCTGAGATTATAAAAAAAGCTTTTGATATGGGCAAAAAAGTTTGTGTACCGGCCTATTATGATGACATAAAAGGCTACAAATATGTTGTTTTGGAACAAGATTGTTCATTAATTGCCGGAAAATATAAGATTCCCGAGCCAAAATGCAAAATAGAGATTGAACAATCTCCGGATATTGTTATTATACCATGTGTTGCGTTTGATTTTCAGCGTAATAGGTTGGGGCATGGAAGCGGATACTTTGACAGGCTTCTTGCGACGGTTTCAGATGATACACTAAAGATTGGTTTAGCGTTCTCATTTCAGATGGTTGACAAGATCAGAACTGTTGATACAGATATACCAATGGATAAAATAGTTTTGCCAGAAGGTATAATTCAGCCATGCTCCTGTTGTAAGTCTGATACATAAGTAAGAATCTGCAATAATGTTTGCAGGTTATATGTTAAAAAATAAATATGAATAATTCCAGCAATATATAAGCTGTTAATTATAGAAAGGTAATACGACAATGATCGTAAATATACTCATTGGTCTTATTGCTTTAA
The DNA here is from genome assembly GCA_964441455.1 of uncultured Victivallales bacterium. Lineage (GTDB taxonomy): Bacteria > Verrucomicrobiota > Kiritimatiellia > JAQICX01 > JAQICX01 > JAQICX01. The sequence goes on from CAYTUX010000018.1 coordinate 11,073, forward strand.
TTCTGGGTTCTGGTATTGGATATTTGGTTAGACACATAATAGGCAAAAAAAATGCATATTCGTTGGAAAACCTTGCACACAGAAAACTGGATGAAGCAAGTCAAGAGGCTGATTCAAAGAAAAAAGAGGGTGAGATTCAGGTTAAAGCCGAAGTGTTGAAAGCCAAGGAAGCCTTTGAAAAGACTACAAAGACAAGGCGAAAAGAGCTTGAACAGATTGAAGCTCGAATTTTACAAAGGGAAACTAATCTGGACAGAAAAGTTACTTTGCTTGATAACAAAAGTGATGTTTTGGACAAGAAACAGGAAGAGTTGAAGGTTAAGGAAGAGTCTTTGAAAAGAGACAGGGTGGTTCTTGCAGATCAACTTCGGGAAGAGACAAAAATTCTTGAAAGGTTATCGGGTATGACGAAGGATGAGGCCAGGGATCTGCTGCTTGACAGACTTGAAAAAGATATACAGAACGATATTGCCGGTGTAACCAGAAGGCTTCAGGAAGATGCAAAAAGCAATGCAGAACGTGAGGCACGTAAAGTTATTGCTATGGCAGTTCAGAGATATTCTGTTTCTCATTCAAGTCAGATGATGACGAGTTCAGTTATGTTACCTAATGAAGATATGAAGGGACGCATTATTGGGCGTGATGGGCGTAATATTCGTTCTCTTGAAGCTGCAACAGGTGTTAATATTCTTATTGATGACACGCCGGAAGCAGTTGTTATTTCAGGGTTTGATCCTATCCGCAGAGAAATTGCCAGATTATCTTTGGAAGAACTTATACAAGATGGTAGGATTCATCCATCAAGAATTGAGGAAGTTGTGGAGAAAACTCGTGATAGTATGAACTCCACAATTAAGGAAGCAGGCGAAGAGGCTGCTTATATGTGTGCTCAAGCGGACATTGACCCCGAGATTCTTAAATATATCGGGCGTCTGAAATTTAGAACCAGTTATACACAGAATGTTCTTCAGCACTCTATTGAAGTTGCAGGTTTAATGGGAGTAATGGCAGGTGAACTTGGCTTGGATCCGACAATTGCCAAACGAATTGGTCTTTTTCATGACATTGGTAAAGCCGTTGATCATGAAGTAGAGGGTGGACATGCTATTATTGGTGGAGAACTTCTTAAGAAGTTTGGTGAAGATGAGGATGTGATCAATGCCGTTGCGGCTCATCATAATGATGTGGAAGCTGAAACTCTTTATGCAGTTCTGGCATCCGCTGCAGATGCAATTTCAAGTTCTCGTCCCGGAGCAAGATCAGAAAGTACTGACTTCTATGTCAAACGTCTTGAAAAACTTGAAGCAATTTCATATGATTTTGCAGGTGTTCAGACTGCTTATGCAATACAAGCCGGTAGAGAAATCAGAATTATTGTTGATCCGGAAGAGATTAACGACACACAGGCTATGACGCTTGCAAGAGATATCAGCAATCGTATTGAAGCTGAACTAAAATATCCAGGGCAGATTCGCGTGGTTGTTATCCGTGAAAAACGCTGTCTGGAATATGCAAAGTAAGAATTTGGTGAAATCTACCGCACCTTACTTTTTTGGAATAATGAAAAGTGCAAAAAGCTAAGGCTGATAATTAAAAGTTTTACATATTTTTTTAAAAGGATTATCTAACCTGAATTATTCATGAAATTACTACTGCAATAGCGTATAGAACTAAATTTCAAAGAGATAGCTTAAATAATGACTTTGATTTATGTTTATAAACCTTCATCCATTATTTTACGCTATTCCATTGATCTAAAGCACTCTACGCTATTTC
>CAYTUX010000019.1:0-17281 GCA_964441455.1 uncultured Victivallales bacterium
TTCAAACCGCAAGGGGTTGCCAGTTTTACCGCATTTGCGGCGTTGCACGGCTTCCTGCATAGGTACTATAGCTGAAAACCGTGCGCCTGGCATCTAGGGCAAAATGGCAATTGCCGTTTTTAGGATGATTGTGTTCAAGTCCGGTTCCATGCCGGAAAGGTACAGTGAAACCTTAACTCTGGCTAAGATGCAGACGGTAAACCGCAAAACCGTAAAACGGGAAAATTCGAAGCATGCAGTTTGCTGGTCGGATGGGTTGGACTTGGTGAACTGCACTGCTAATGTATTGTTTTGTAAAGGAGAGGAGCCAGAGAATTTTCACCAGTGGGGGAAGACGGGAATTTTACGGGTAATGCAAGAGATTTGGATCAGGGCTGGAAAGTGCATCCGTGTGATAAAATTGCAATCGGTCAAACTTTTGTTTTGGCAGATATTGAGTGACCGGGCTGTATTCAACATATATGGATGACTCCAACAGGTGATTACAGAACAACTATACTTAGGATCTATTATGACGGTTCAGACGTTCCTGCTGTTGAGTGTCCTGTTGGAGATTTCTTTGCCTCAGCATTTACAAATTTTAATACTTATGCACACATTAATTCTTTGTCGGTATGTGTTAATCCCGGAAATGCATTTAACTGTTACTGGCCTATGCCTTTCAGAAAAAGAATATTAATTACACTTGAAAATATCAGTGAGTTGGAAGAAAAAAATGTATTTTATCAGATAGATTATGCTCTAAACGATATTCCTGAAGATGCTGCATATTTTCATGCACAGTTTCGTCGTGTTAATCCTGTTACAAAGGGTGATGTATATACAATTGTTGATGGCATCAAGGGAAAAGGACACTATGTCGGGACTTATCTTGCCTGGCAACTTAACAACAATGGCTGGTGGGGAGAAGGTGAAATAAAATTTTATATGGACGGTGATTGTAATTCGGAATTAAGTGATGGAAAAGAAATTGCCGGTTCAACAGGGTTTCCGACAATATGTGGTACGGGAACTGAAGACTATTTTTGCGGTTCTTACAATTTTGAGAATAAGGCAACAAAACAGTATCAGGAGTACACTACGGCATATGCAGGTGTTCCGCATATTGTAAGACCCAATGGTGTTTATGATGCAAATACTCGTTTCAGTATGTATCGATGGCACATTACCGATCCGATTCGGTTTGAGGAGGATCTTAAGGTCACTATTCAGGCTTTGGGATGGCAACGCGGCGGCAGATTTTTACCTTTACAGGATGATATTGCTTCTGTGGCTTTCTGGTATCAGGATGGTGAAACAGCACCCTTCCCCAAATTACTTAGTCCGGACGAATTGATGATTAACTGATTGATATGCTTTTGTGTATCTTCTGCCGAACTCTTCTTGAGATGCAGTGTCAAAATGCAGGTTGTCACCAATAGATGTTAGACCATCTGATGGTACATATGCACAGTAGGGGACTGTCTCGGCAATATTTTTATGAATATTGTCAATTTGTCTGTGATATTCTGTCCATGGTTTTTCAGGAAACTGTCCGAGTTGCCCGATAATAAAAGGAGCATTTTGTGCATCAAATTTTTTTCTGAATTTAGTAATCAGTGTTTCAAGTCTTTTCCGGTAAAGAGGTACTCGTTCTTCGGAAGAATCGCCTTCGCCTTGATGCCAGAGAATCCCCTTTAGAACTCCATCTTTAAGAGCAGACTTCATTCTTGAAATTGTATCATCAAAAGGATATGAGTTTGTCTGTTTCCAGAATTCACCCTCCTGCCATGTTTCAATTGGAGAGCCTCCGCATGCACATGGAACAAGTCCAATTGTTATATTATCCGGTAAGTCTTGCAGCATTGTCTTTGCAAACGACAAACCGGGTCCTACACCAGCAATACTTTTGTCCCAGTGTAGGGGATCTTTGGCAACGTCCCATTTGTTTTGTTGATTTAGAACTAATATGTTAGGGTTTGTTTCCTGTTTTTCAGGAACGATTCCCCGACCTGCCATGTTTGATTGACCTGCTAATAAGTATATATATAATTTTTTGTTTTGCATTTTAGTTTAATTTTCATATTTTTTATAAAAAAAGTTATAGGTCTAGAAGAAGAGTTGTCCGCGCCGAGGCGACGCGGCTACAGTTCAACAGTGTAGCTATTCAAAAAACAAACTAACTGTCTAACTGAAATTATTTTTCCTGATACAGGTATCGTTTGATTTTTCTTGAAGGGGTTTTCTGAAACTCTTCCGGCCAGATTTTTACTTTTGATATCTGACTGTATGGAGGAAGGGTTTTATTCAGCTCTTTTCTGGATTTTTCAATCACCTCTTCATTATCAATTGCCTGCACACCACCCTGTGCATCAACTGCTTCATAGTCAGGGTAAACCAATGCAACAAGTTTACCGTCTTGTTCAATGACAACAGATTCTTGTACATAATCAATATTATTGATTTTCAGTTCAATTTCTTCGGGATATATGTTTTGTCCGGATGGCCCAAGAATCATACTTTTACATCTGCCCTTTATAAAAAGGAAGCCATCTTCATCAATAATTCCCAAGTCACCTGTTTTCAGCCAGCCATCTTCCGTGAATGCTTCCTTTGTTGCCTCTTCATTGTTGTAGTATCCAACCATAACATTTTCGCCTCTAGTCTGAATCTCTCCAATTTTTGTTTCAGGATCCGGATCTGCAATTCTAATTTCCATAACATCAATTGCTTTTCCTACTGAACCAACTTTTGTGTCATACCAATGTGAATATGAAATTAAAGGGCTACATTCAGTCATACCGTAGCCAACAGTCATAGGAAATTTGATATCAGTCAGGAACTGTTCAATTTTAGGATTAAATGCAGCACCACCAATAACAAGATGTTCCACATTACCGCCAAATCCTTCCAAAATCCCATTTCTAATTTTCTTATAGATTAGTTTGTTAAGTCCCGGTATAGCGGTAAGTGTCTTTAATGATTTTGTTTTCAGCTTTGGAGCAATACGCTTATTATATATTTTTTCAATAATTAATGGTACAGCCACTATAAACCTTGGCTTTACAATCTGAAAGGCGTTCATCACCACTTTTGGAGATGGTTTTTTGCCTAAGAAAACTATACATGCTCCCGATGTTATGGGAAATAAAAATGAGAATGCACATCCATAAGCGTGAGCAAGCGGTAATATTGCAATAACTTCATCGCTATTATCAAGTTTTACATTGTCCTGTGCAAACTTGATATTTCCGACAAGGGAATTAAAGGTCTGCATTACACCTTTAGAAAAGCCTGTTGTGCCCGATGTATATACAATTGCAGCTATGTGGTCATTTGGCATCTTAGTCCATTCAAGGCCTTCGTATGTAAAGCCTTCTGCAACCTTTTTATTAAACTCTTCTTTTGTTTTATCAATGGTATCAGAAAAATTCTTTTTTAGTGAAAAAAGAAGAGTGAAATCTTTCAGCGAGAATATACCCATAAGGTTTGTCAGAGTCTCTTCATTTAGCTGTTCAAACATATCTTCATCTGAAAAAAGTATAATTGCTTCAGAATGATTTGTAATATGTTCAACGTCTGATGGAAGAAAATCTGAAAGAATGGGAACAATTTTTGCACCATATAGAGTTACAGCCAGATATACAATACACCAGTTCGGAGAGTCAGCCCCAATGGTGGCAATTTTGTCACCCGGCTTTACACCGTTAGCTTTAAAAATTGCTTGAAGATATGCAATTTTCCGGGCAGCTTCTCCATAAGTCATACCTTCTCCATTGAAAATCTTAAAAGCGTTACTATCCCAGTTTTCCTTAAAAGCAACATGGCATAATTCTGTAAAATTATCATCTAACATATCTGACTCCTTATGTGAATTAATTTAATATTTCTGAAAATAATAATATATATTTCAATAAAATGATAGCATTATTTGAAAAAACAGACAAATACCAAAAGTATAAAATAATTTTAAGGGGTAAATTACAATATTTTTGGATTAGAGAATTTTAGTAAAGGAGTTTTGATAGCACTATTTGTAATTGAGGGTATTGTGAAACTATTCAATGATCTGTATAAGCTTTTGAATACAAATCAAGCTGCTTTCTAAATGGTGCGTTTTAAATTAATTTAATTTTTTCTTTACTACATATTGACATTTTAAAAAAAAATAGTTATATTCCTGTCAAAATTAAAATTTTGAAATGATTCACATTGTATATCTTTCATTATTTTACAAAGTAGATAGGGAAACTACATGTGTAGTAATTTTAAGATAAAAAACAAAACTCATATTAATGAAAGAAAGTCAAAACGTGCTATGGTGCGATATAGGAGATAACAATGACTGTTAGAATAGGATTTATTGGGACAGGTTTTATGGGGCAACTTGCCCATTTATATAATTTTCATCAAGTTCCTGAATGTAGGGTGGAAGCGTTAGCTGAAGTACGTCGAGAACTTGCTCGGAAAGTTGCGAGAGAATACAGTATTCCAACTGTATATGATTCACATGAGGGGCTTCTTGCAGATACTTCAGTTGATGCTGTTATACTTTCCCAGCCTTTTCATCGCAATTATTATTTAGGGCGTGAGGTTCTTAAGGCGGGGAAACATCTTTTCACGGAGAAACCTATGGCCGGAACTTATAATAATGCAAAGGAACTTGCAGATTTAGCCAAGGAAAAGTCACTTTTATATACTGTAGGTTTCATGAAGCGTTATGATACGGGAATACAGTTGGCTCAACGTCTTATTAAGGAACTGGAAGAAAGTGAAGAACTTGGTGAACTAAAAATGGTTGATACAAATTGTTTTCTTGGAGACTGGCTACAGAACCCCGGACGACCCATCAATACGAACGAACCATTTCCGGCAGATGGTTTAGAGCCACAGTATCCGGAGTTTTTAGCTCCTGAAATGTTTTCGGTATACAGTAATTTTCTTAACATCTATTCACACAATATAAATCTGCTTCATTTTCTTCTTTCAGAGCGTAAAATTGAGTGTGAAAGTTCTCATGCAATTGGTGATTCATTTATTGTTGCTTTACGATCTAAAGATATTCTGATCAGCCTGCGTGGAACTTACAGCCGAAATAACAAGTGGCAAGAGCATACATCCTTATATTTTGAGAAAGGGCGTATAGAAATAGAGTCAGCTTCACCAATGAACCGTCAGTCAACAGCACAGGTTAGTTTATGGAGAGACAGGAAAGGTGTTTGGAATGAAGAGAGGCTGTTTGCACCAATTGAATGGGCTTTTTATAGACAGGCTTTGGCATTTGTAGAATCGATTACAGAAGGTACAGATTCTTTAACGAGTGCAGATAAGTGTCTGGCTGATGTTGCTTTAATGGAAGATATATTTAGAAAACTAAAATAAAAAACAATAAAGATTGGAGAAGATGATGAACAAGAATATTGGTGAATTGGATCGTACTAAATTTACATTAGGTCATAAAGGTACTATGTATATACAGCGAATATATCCGGGAATAAGTTCTGAAGACATTCAGAAGAATGTATTTGCATATCCACCATGCTGGGGAATTCTTGATGCCGGAATGACTATGGAAAATCACAAGCATGATATGCCTGAGTTTTATATTTTTGTTCAGGGTTCAGGACGGATGCTTCTGGGAGATGAATATTTGGATGTTAAAGCCGGAATGAGTGTCAATATTCCAAGAAACTGGAACCATGAGGTTATAAACCCTGAGTCAGCGGTTGAACCTATAATTTGGGTTTCAATTGGTCTTAAATAGTAAGTAATAATTTAAGGTAATTATATGAATAAACTGTTTAATATGTCATATTTATTTGCATTAGGTTTTTTGTTAGTGAGTGGTTGCAAAACATTTAATTTGCAGGATAAAAGTAAGTTTTCAAGCACATCATTTGAAAAATTTGATAAAGATGCAAAAGCCGGCGAGCATTTGACGGTTGCATTTTTTGGAGCATCACTGACATGGGGAGCAAATGCTACAGATCATGCAAGAACATCTTATCGTGCACGAGTTGCTCAGAAGCTGGAAGCGAAGTATCCTGATGCTCATTTTACATTTGTTGATGGAGCTATTGGAGGTACAGGATCTAATCTTGGAGTTTTTCGTCTGCAGCGCGATTGCCTTGCATACAAGCCGGATCTTGTATTTCTTGATTTTTCAGCGAATGATGATATAGGCAAAGATACTCCTGAGAAAAGAGCAACGTACGAGTCACTGATCCGTCGTATTATAACCGAAGGTAAATGTCCTGTGATATGTATGATTTTTCCATTCAGGTGGAACTCAAATCCAAGAACTGCAAAATTTATGAAGGGTCGGCTTGCACATATAGAAATTGCTGAAGCGTATAACGTTCCGGTTGGTGATGCCATTTTATATATTCAGAAACTAACTGAAGAGGATGAAAGTATTCCAGACAAGGTATGGAATATTGATGCGATACATCCCGGTGATTTTGGATATCAGCTTTTTGCAGATGCTGCATGGCACGGATATGAGGATGGCTTGACGAATAAGCTGGACTGCACTGCTCCTGAAAAAATGTTAAGTGAAGACACTTATATGACATGGTCTCGTAATAGAATTTCACAATTCAAGAAGCTTCCAGACGGCTGGAGACCGGGGGTTGTCAATCGCACGTCAGCCTGGTATGATGCTTATATGGCACGTTGGCTTGATGACGTTGTTATTGTTGAAAACACTCAAGAAGTAACAGATGAAAGCGGAAATAAGGTAACAGAAAAAGTTGAAGTTGAGTTCTTGATTGTGAAATTTAAGGCTTCCAGTATAATGCTTTATGGGGAAGAAACACTCAAGTCAGGCAAGTTTAAAGCTCTTCTGGACGGAGAGCTATTAAGGTGGACAGATGGTGGCGAGGAATACACCGAGGTTGATGTCAGTTCTGAGCGATATGGCGGGAACAAACATTTTCATAAGATGTTGATTACCGGACTTGATGTTAACAAAATTCATACTTTAGAAATTTGTCCTATATTTGCTGAAGCCAAGCCACAAGAGCTGCGTATTGAGAGCGTATGTCTTGCAGGAGGTGAAGCTAAGATCATTGAATAGTAATTTTATAATATGATGTTTTTCAACGAAATTTAAGAAAAGAATAAAAGTAAAAAAAGAATATGAGGAATTAAGAACATGCCCGGGTTAGAATTTGGTATTAATAAGAAAAGTTTAAAGATTGAATCTATAAAACTTTATGGCAATGAACTTTTAAATGGAAGTATAGATGGACAGCAGGAACTTTTTGTTAATGAGATGCCATTGAAAACACGAGCTTACAGCGATGGTAAAAGTTCATCAGAGTCAGGTGTACGCCTGAAGGGAGAGCATTTTTCGGATCATTTTTCCGGTTGGGGTCTGGTAATAAATCGAAGTATGGGGGAAAGAAATAATCTTGATTTCAATTGTTTTGGAATCAATTATCAGATTCGTCGAGAGTTAGCAGACATGGTTGATTTACCTGCGCCAGGACCTGGAGGACCGGTAAATGAAGCTCCACTATATGCTGATAGTTTCGGATTAATGAACTGGGACTGGAAGTTCTGGGGAGACGATACAAGAATGATTTTTCCATCGTCTCATACACAAGGTCCATGTGATGAATTCGGGCATATTGGTTATGAGCACGATACTCCTGCAAAATGTAAGAAATTTATGCAGAATGCATGGCGTAGAACTTATCCTGGAGATATGGCAATTCATGGAGGACTTTTTTATGATTCTGTCTCCGGAAACTGGATTGCCATTACGTGCCGTCGTGCACATTTGGGATACAAGTTAAACATTGTAAACGCAGGTGAAGGTGTTGGATACGATTTTCTCCTACACAGTCATTTTGGAATCGGAGACTCATTGCGTATACCGGAAATAAAGCTTTATTATGGTGAATCAGCCGAAGAGATGCAAAAATGGTTGGGATGGTACATAACTTTTTACTACGAAGAGTGTCCTGAGTGGGTTTTCAAGAAAAATTGGGGCCCGGGACTTAGCTGGAATAATCAACCCACATGGACAAAGCAGGCTGACTATTGGGAAAAAGAGTTGGATATGGAGCTTTATAATGCAGTTTCATATTGTCTGGTTACCAATCGTCCGGTGTCATCGGGGACTTTACCTATTGGTTACGAGCCGGATCCTAATCATGGAACAATTGCAGAATTTAAAGCTATGGCGAGACGTCTAAGTGACAGGGATGTTCCGCTTCTTATATGGATGTCTCATTCCGGACTTTGTCAGGGGGGGGATGGTATAGATGATGATTGGTTTATTCGAGGTATTGATGGTCGTTTTACTGCGGGTTGGGGTTCTATAGATGGAGGCATGATAATGTGTAATCCCGGTCATCCCGGTTATATTGAATATACTAAGAAGTGGATACATTTTTATATTGTTGAATGCGGATGTAAGGGGATTTTTTTTGATTGTCTTGGTTGGGTTTTTCCACCGGATTTCAGAAAGCGAGATTTTATGCGTTATCCGTCAGACACCAATCGTCTGACAATTAAGTTTCAGACAGAAATTTACAATTATATTAAGGAATGTGATCCGGAAGCAATTTTACTTGGGGAAGGAGTCAGTCTTGATGCACCCGTTAATATTTTTTCGATTAATGGTAATCCGATTCGAGCTATCGATGGAATGGGGCCACGTGATTTTTTTCTTAATCTCAATAAATTTTCATCAAAACACATGGTTATAGATCAGGGAGGAAGTAATCTGCCTGCAGGAGGAATGTGTAAATTGTGTCCGAAATCGTTCAGCGATGAGCATAGAATATTCATGACGAAATTTCTTGCAGAAAAAGGCGGTTCTAATGCTTTTCATCATCTTATTGGGGATATATCAATTATTGATAATCTGCTTTTCTTTCCAAAGAGTGACGAACCTCCTCCAAACACTGATTTTTTTCCGGCACGTGATAGTTTTTCATTGCCTGAGCCATGGGACAAAGTCAGTCTTCTTGAAGGAATTTTTCATGATCAAGTTATCAGGAGAAATATGAAAGGCATTTTTGAAAGTGTTCGCCCCGGTATTTATACCATGAAATAAATGTCATAAAATTGACAAAACAAATATTCGGCAGAATCATAAAACAATTGGGAGAAAGCAGTGATTTCCAGGGTAACTTATTTAAAAGATGATTGGTTGTTTCAGAGAATATCAGATGGTAAAGGTTTTAAAGATACGACAGATAATTGGGAAACAGTCAGGGTTCCGCATGACTGGGCTATTTATGGTCCCTTTAACAAAGACGAAGATATTCAATTTACAAAGGTGCTGGAAGATGGTCAAAATCATGATCTTGCACTTACAGGCAGAACGGGAGGATTACCTGTTACAGGCAAGGCGTGGTACAAGAAGATTATTTTTATTGCCTCCGACAGTCAGCATAGCAGGTTGTTTCTTGAATTTGATGGCGTTATGTCAAATTCGACTGTTTATGTGAATAATGAAAAGGTCGGATCTCGTCCATATGGTTATATATCATTTTCATTTGAAATTACTGATTATGTTAAATTTGGAGAAGAAAATATCATTTCCTTAAGTCTGGAAAACAAGAAGTGGTCTTCAAGATGGTATTCCGGTGCAGGAATTTATAGAAATGTCCGGTTGGTTGAAACAAATTCAGTTCACGTGAAATATCATGGTACATATATTACGACATCAGTTGTTGAGAGTGAAAAAGCTATAGTTGACATTGAAACAAAAATCATAAATCATCTGAAAACAAGGTTGGTTTCTGTTGTAACCATTATTACTGACAGCAGTAAAAATTGTGTAGCCGAAGATGGCATTGAAGTTGAACTAACTGTAGGAGAAAACTGTTTTTTACAGCATCTGACTTTAATATCACCTGAATTATGGAGTGTTAAGTCACCAAACATATATTTTGCGGAAACTCTTGTTATTGAAAATGGTAATATACTAGACAGATATATGACATCATTTGGAATACGAACAATAGAATTTGATTGTAACAAAGGGTTTTTTCTGAATGGAGAATACTTAAAACTTAAAGGAGTATGTATGCATCATGATATGGGGGCAATTGGTGCAGCAGTTAATACTCGAGCAATTGAGCGGCAATTGGAGATTCTTCAGGATATGGGATGTAATGCTATAAGAACAAGTCATAATCCGCCAGCTTCTGAACTGCTTGACTTGTGTGATCAAATGGGTTTTTTGGTTATAGATGAGGCATTTGACGAATGGCGGTCACCAAAAGTGAAAAATGGTTATTCAAACTTATTTGATGAGTGGGCAGAAAGGGACTTGATGGAAATGATAGAAAGGGATCGCAACCATCCTTCTGTTATAATGTGGAGCATAGGCAATGAAATTTGTGAGATACACGATGCAGTTGAAGGACCAAGGTTAACGAAGTATTTGCAGGACATATGCCATAATATTGATTGTACCAGACCTGTAACAGCCGGATTTAATATATGTGATAACGCAATAAAAAACGGGCTTGCTGAGATAATTGATATACCCGGCTGGAACTATGCAATAAGTAATGGTTCTAATCTTTCAAAATATGAAGATTATCATAAAGTTCATCCTGAATGGATTATGTACGGTTCCGAGACTGTCTCATGTGTCAGTTCAAGAGGTGAATATTATCTTCCACTTGTTAAAAGTGGAGTATTTGCTGATGTTAAAAATCTGATACCAAAAGAGACGTTACATGTCGGATCATATGATATGGATTCACCTCCATGGGGATATCATCCCGATTATGAGTTTTTTGCCCAAAAAAAAGCTCACTATATTTTGGGTGAATTTGTTTGGGCAGGTTTTGACTATTTAGGAGAGCCGACACCTTACAAAACGGAGTGGCCGTCAAGAAGCTCATATTTTGGAATAGTTGATCTTTGCGGAATTCCCAAAGACAGATTTTACAGTTATCAGGCAGAGTGGACAGACAAAGAAGTTTTACATATTTTCCCTCACTGGAATTGGGAGGGATGTGGACATGAGTATATTCCAGTTCACTGCTATACCAATTTCAACTCAGTGGAACTTTTTGTAAACGGGAAATCTTATGGCATAAAAAGTAAAAAATCTGACACGCCGTATACAAGCAACCGGATAATGTGGGATAAGGTTAAATATGAACCAGGAGAACTCAAGGCTGTTGCTTATGATGAAAACGGGAATGTTGTTAAAACACAAATAACTGATACAGCCGATACCCCTTCAAAAATTTTATTGTATCCTGACCGTACAGAATTAAAAGCTGATGGAGATGATTTAAGTTATATAAAAGTTTCTGTTTGTGATAAAGATGGCAATATATGTCCCAAGGCAGACAATATGGTATCTTTTTCTGTTGAGGGTTCTGGAGAACTGCTGGCAGTTGATAATGGAGACCAGACATCACTTGAGTCATTTCAGGCAGATAGCAGAAAAGTATTTAATGGTTTATGCATGCTTACAGTTCGTTCATGCAAGAGTGATGGAGAAATAAGAATTGATGCAACATCCAAAGGCTTAGAAGGGGCAAGTTTGATTTTAGAGGTAAAATAGAAAAATGAAAGGAATGAATATGTTAAAAGACATACATAAAATTTGTTTACATGCTATATTGTTTTTATTTTGTGGGAGTATATTTGCGGATATCAGGAAAGCTGACGAAAAGTATCTTAAACAGTTTCCTATAAAGGAAGAGATACCCGGCAATCCGTCAAATAATGGTTTGCGTTACTGGTCTGATTCTTTCATGAAATTGCCCTACACAACGTATCCAAGCAGAGGTAATTCCTATGTATCTTTTGTTCAGTTTCCTGACAGAATTGAGTTGTGGTCAAATGATTGGGGGATAGGAACTAACAATACACGATCTGTTTTTGTACGAAAGGGAGAATCTATTGAAACTCTTGGGAAGGGTGAAATTGTAATTGAGAAAGAACTAATTGATGATGTTTTTGATATAAATGACAAAACAATGCTTGCACCCAACAGAGGAATGACACGGACGTATGTTATGCATGATGAAGAAGTTGGATATGTTTTATTATGCTGTGTATGTCCTGACTATATACCGGGAAGCGTTCCCTTGCTGCCTGCAATATTTATTTCAAAGACAGGAAAAAAAGGAGATTGGAAGTATCTTGGAAAACTGCAAGGTGAACCTGAAGAGGAGTATATAAAACTTCTTAATGAAAAGCATAGATATATATGGAGTGACGGCGGAACGATTATTCGAACAGATGATGGAAGATGGCGAATATATCTTAACGGATATGGTCAGACAATGGCCGTTTTAGAATGTGACAGACTTGATGGTTTATGGAAATTTCAGAGAGACAGTGGTGGTGATATAATTGAATTTTTGCCACATTTTACAAACTTGCATTCTAAGGAAGGTATATGGCTCAATGTTCTGAGAATATCAGAAAACAACTGGCATGTCTGGCTCACGGACGGATGGGTTCCACAGGCAATATGGCATTATCATTCAAAAGATGGATTGAATTGGAAACCTTATGGGAAACAGCCTGAAATAACAAGAGCAGCATTTGGAAATATGGCCTTTAAGTGCATGAGAACATACTATGACAATGAAAAAGAGGTTATTTATGGATCTCTTTCAATATGGGATACAACTCCTGATGGTGGTATGGGATGGATGCCTTACATCAGCACAATGAAAGATTAAAGGTCAAAAATTTATTTTTTTATAAAGATTTATGCAGGACTGGCAATTTTTTAGTATTAAGACTTCTGTTTATTGGATATTTTTGAAATTATTGTTAGGCAATTTTTCCTGCCTATATAAAAAACAAAAAAAAATGGAAATTTTTTTACTTTTAATTTGACAAAGCTGTAAAGATAGTATAAATTTTGTGCGTATAGTATAAATTTTAATATTTTTTATTTATAGCAGTATATAGTAAAATAATATAGGTTAAACTAAGGGATAAGGCAGTATTATCCATATTCCTTTGATTTAAAACAAAGTAGGTCTGAAAAAAGTACTAAACTTTTTACAGAACCAACATTTAATATAGGAGAAATATAATGATAAAGAAAACTTTTACGACTGTTGTTACTATCTTTACGATTATGATTATTTGCAATGTCAGGATTTTTGGGGTGGATATCTTATGGTCAGGTAATGGAACCGATAATTATTGGAATACTGCTGAAAACTGGGCTGCGAGTACTACCCCAACATCGGTTGACTGTGTCGTTTTTACGGATACTAATTCTCCGGGAACTAGTGTTATGGATATGGACTATACTGTTGCTGGTTTTCAAAGTTGGAACAAGGCAGAGACTACGGATAGTGTTACTCATAATATTGATTTAGGAGGTAATACTCTACAAGTTGATGGTATGGTTGGTATATCGTATATATACGAGCCTTATAGAGGTCCGACGTATTCAGATGAAATTACTATTCAGAACGGTACATTTCGAGTAGGTTCAGATGCTGTGTTGCAGGATATGTACGTAGGGTACTACAGAATTGGAAATTCAGCGGCAAAGTTTACAATGGGATCCGGTAGTATTTTTGATGTGCATTTAGATTCTTTAGTAATTGGATCGGGATATAGCTCAGGAACACTTAACCTTACAAATGCTTTATTATTCTGTGGAGTAGAGACAGGCGTTTTAAGGATGAAAACTCTTTCGTTAGGCTTATCAGGCGGCAAAACTTATAGAGATAATGAAATTCTTTTTGGTTCATCTCTTTTGTCTTTTGAGATAAATGAGGCTTTAAATATTGCTGCTTTAGGGCAAGAACTACAGGCCTACATTGGTAAGATTGGAGATAATGGAACAGCGTTTATGCCGGATAATGTTGATATTAAATTAGGTGTTGATGAAACATCAAGGGCAGAAGTAAAAGTTGGAATGAGCCGGTGGGATATTGATGGTCATTTTGTTGCAGGTACAGGAGGAATACTAACGGCATATATAAGTTCTTTACAAGTAGGCACAAGGTCTAATCCGGCCGTAAATACTACTGTTAGGGGGCTTATGGATTTTGGAAACATGTCAAATTGTGTCTTTGATGTAAGCGGAGATACGCTTGTTGGGCAAAGTGATGCGGATAATATAATAGGTCATGGAACTTTGCGTCTTCCAACAGGAGTTGCCCGGTTTAATAATCTTATAATCAGCACTAATTGGGGGTCTGGTTTGCTAGATCTTAATGGTACAGACTGCACGGTGGTTGGAAATTTTTATGTTGGAGCGACTGGCACTAATATTGTTCGTTCTATAAAGTCGGGTGGCTCTTTGAGTCTTGGAAGTTCTGCGACTTTAAATGTTGCTGATGGTGGTAAAGTCAGATTTGTTTTTGATGAACGAGACGCTGAGTTCGGTTTTGAGTGGCGAGGTGGTGATTATGTTGATGAAGTGAATGCTTTTATTACTGCAGGAAAATTTGTTATTGAAGGAACTCAGGGTAATAAGGTTGAAACTTTTTTTAGCAATGATAACACTTATATTGGATTTACTTCAAATTTCGGTACTGTAATTTTTGTTAGATAAGATGTTATGACATGATTGGCAAAATAAATATTAAAACCGAAACATATAATCTTTTTGAGGTATGGTGCAATAAGCTTTTGGAATTACAGGTTCCACAGGGAGTTGATTCTTTGACAGCAGGCGGGATAATGTGTCCTGCCTGTGGGCGTATACATGGAAGAACAGGCGAAGCTGTTTTTCCATTTATGCGTATGGCGCATATGAGTGGCAAGACAGAATGGATAGAAGCTGCAGTTAATGTACAGAAATGGTCTGATAATATGAACTGTGCAGACGGAGCATGGTGGAATGATAGGCAGAAAGTCTGGAAGGGAACCAGTATTTTCGGTGCAAATGCTTTAGTTGAGGCATTGAAATATAATGAAATGCTTTCCTCTGAGATTTCGGAAAAGTGGAAAAACCGGCTTTTTCAGGCTGTTGAATTTGTTTATAAAGATTATAAATATGGAGGTTCGGGTAATATAAACTATCCGGCAGCAGCTGCAGTTACGATGGCTCATGCCTATAGAATATTTGGTGATGAAAAATATAAAAAGCAGGCGGGATGGCTTGCTGATTATTGCTGCAGTAATTTCATTTCGGAAGACAACCTGCTGTTCGGAGAAGGAAATCCGCGTGATTATGTTTCGGATAAAGGCTGCCGAAATATTGATTTAGGTTATAATGTTGAAGAAAGTATTCCGGCTCTTGCATATTATGCAAAGCTTATGAATGATGATAAAATTGCCGAAGCGGTTCTTGAGATGGCTCAAGAACATCTTGAATTTATGTTGCCGGATGGCGGCATTGACAACAGCTGGGGGAATAGAAATTTTAAGTGGAGTTGGTGGGGGTCAAGAACATCAGACGGCTGTCAGCATGGTTATCTTATACTGTCAGCAAAAGATGATGTTTTTGCTGTGGCTGCTAAGAGGAATCTTGAATTGTATGAGCGTTGTACTCACAACGGTCTTTTATTCGGTGGACCTCATTTTTATGACAACGGTTATAAACCATGTGTTCATCATACGCTTTTTCATGCCAAAGTTTTAGCTTCAGTTTTAGAATATTTCGAAGAAAACAGAAATTTTCAAGAATGTTCGGAAGTTGGTTTGCCTTGTGAGAAAAACAGAAAGTACAAGTATTGGAAATCTATTGATACGCACAGAATTAACGCAAATGGATGGCTTGCTACAATTACGGGAAATGATACTGTATATGATGGTGTGAACGGTCATGCCACTGGTGGAGCTTTATCATTGCTCTACCACAAGAAGATTGGTTCTATATGCACGGCAAGTTTGAATGATTATGTATGCATTGAATCCGAAAATCAACAGCTTCATAAAGGGAAAACTTATCCTTTGACACCAAGAATGGAATATGTTCACAATATGGAATTATTTTCAAGCAACAATGACTATTGTGCTGAACTTTGTAAAACAGGAGATACGGAGGTTACGGTGTGTGGCAATCTTCAGCACGTTGACATGGAATATGAAGCTCCAAAACAGATGCCTTTCAGGATAACTTACACTGCCAATGAAATATTTAAAATATCGGCTGAGTGTTCGGACGATGGTGCAAGATTTGTTCTGCCGATAATTTTTGACATTGATGACAAGTATGAAATATCAGAAAACAACAGTATTATATTTACGAAGGATTGTAGCAGTTTTCAAGTTCAAGCTGAAAAAGGTAAGCTTTCTGCCGGAGAACCGTTTTTTAATCTTGTGCCGGGATTTCGTGCATTGCCGGTGAAAATTGAATCTGAAAATGGTGAAATTGAGATCATAATATATTTAGCCTGAATAATTCATAAACTTTAGATTTAGGTCTATTTTGAAAGGAAATAGGTCAGCTCGTTGTCACTAAACCCAAAGTTTGTGAATTTTAAAGCAAAAATAGAGAAATTTTTGAGTCTTGGACACAATCTCCCTTACCGCCGTTATTTTCATGGCGACGGGAACCGCACATAATGTTCAGGTTCTCAATACTTCCAGCATTGCGGTTGATTTGAAATAGATGTGTTGTATGGTGAAATGTTGCGGCAGGTGGAAAATGATTTTTGTTTTCATAACCTTAAACCATAGTCGTCACTTTTAATATACTTAATCGAATGTTATCAAACTGGTGGTTTGCATACCTTGTTCTTTTGAGTAGGTTTGAATGCAACATGCATCAACTGGTAAGCTGCAGAATGTAAAAAAAGTCTAAATTGATTTGCAGTTGCTTTATGACAGCTTGTTTTGTCGGATTTAAGAAAACTTTCTGATCTTTTATATAAAGTTCCGCATTGCCACGCTCGCAATATACTGTTTCACAAAGATACTTGGCACCGGTATATTCAAAAAAGGATACAATATAACGACAATCCACACTTACTAAGGGCTGAATTGAACCTGTGATAGGGGCTTTACCCACACACGACTAACAGGAATAAGGCTAGAGGTAAGACGTTTCACTGCTGTCTTAAATTCCAGCTTCACTTTCAGATATCTTGATCTCTATACCTCATCAAAATAATTCTTCATCTTCCAAACTGACTGATATTATTGATGTTTATGAAATATTTTGCAATTTTAACAAAAAAAAGGTGAGGAAAATGAAAGTGCCCCCTGTTATATAGTTTTGAGTTAAAAAACTATATAAAGAAAGTCACATTCATGCATTGTCTGCATTAATGGTCGGCAGCCAAGCTACTAACAGATCAGAAAAACAATCCTATATCAAACTCCAATGTAAAGTTAATAGCTGGGCAACCCTCCCGAACTACTTTCTAATGATGGATTTGCA
>CAYTUX010000020.1:0-4109 GCA_964441455.1 uncultured Victivallales bacterium
TCGTCAACGTTCCAGCAACGGGAAATCTGTTGGCGATGAAGAGGAGTTTTCACGCCGGTTGTATGTTCATATATTTTATTCTCCGGATAATGATGCAAAAAAGGAACTTAGTTTCCGTAAGGATCTGCTTGAACTCAAAGCACAGCTGGAAGATGGAACAGAGACCGAACGGGGGAGAGGGAGGAGGAGGGGGTGAGCCCGGTGGTGGGCTGGGAGGAGCGGGAAAAGAATTTATGTTAAGAAAATGTTGCAAATATGGCGTAATATTGTATACTTCTTTCAATTTTTTTAACATAAGAGATAGGGGTTGTTGTGCAAGGATTGGAATTTGGATTTACTCCAACCGGAAGGGTTTATGCTTTAAATCAGGATGTTGATTTAAAGTGGGAAAAGGATGTTATCGCCGCTTTTGAACAAAGTGAGAGTTATGGGATTTTGTCGTTGGGGAAGGTGACGGATAGGGTTCATGTTTCTCCATCAGTGAGTTTTTTCAAGGGTATTTCCAATGAGCTTTTTCGGTTGTTGAGTCATATTCCTGATGGTATGGCTTTTTCGGAGAGTATGATTGCTGTTCCAGATGATGATTTTTTTGAAAATCAAGTGATGAATGTTCCATTGATGGTTGGAGCCGAGTATGTTTCGGTTGACTCATTGGAAAAGGTCTGGCAGCGCCTTGTCAGGTATTTAGGTATATTGATGCATGGGCATGAGTCGATTCAGGAGTTTTTGTCTGTTTATGCTCCTAGTTGGGATAGGGTCGGCAGGGTGACATTACATCTTGCTGAAAACAAGGATGACACGATGTTTCCATTTGCATTTATTGCCACTTATTCTACTGGTCTGACCAAGTCCGGAAAGGTCAAGCAGGTTCCGATGGAGCATGCTTTGAAAGAGTATGCCAGTGCAGGCAAGACCAATCAGATGTTGAATTTGCTTTCTCCATTGCAAAAAGCATCTGAGAAGAGTGAACTTATGCGGGAGTTGATTGACAGCAGTGACATCTATTATCCGTTAGCCTGGTCACCTTCAGAAACCTACAATTTTATGAAAGAGATTCCTGTTTATGAAGAGTGCGGACTTTTGGTTAAGCTGCAGGACTGGTGGAAAAAGCAGAATAAGCCTACAGTTGGTGTTCAGGTCAACACTGGCAAGAAGGGCGGGCTTCTTGGAGCAAAGTCCTTAATGTCCTTTTCTGTAAATGTTTCAGTGGATGGCAATGAATTGACTGCTGAAGAGGTTGATGAAATTCTTAAAACAGGCAAAGTAGGGCTTTATAGAATAAAGGGCAACTGGGTTGAGGTTGATCCTGAAAAATTGCAGATGGCTTTGGATTATTGGAAAAAGCTGGAGGAGACCAGTGGAGATAATTTGGATTTTGCAACAGCAATGCGAATGTTATCTGGAGCACCTGTTGAGGGATTTGATGAAGATGATGAGCTTGACGAGGTCAGGGAATGGACTTATACATATGCAGGTGATGAGCTTAAAGAGGTCTTGGCTGTATTGAATCAGGAGAAGAAAAGCAGGTTAAGAATTCCTAAAAGCTTAAATGCAACTTTAAGACACTACCAGAAGGATGGGGTGAACTGGTTGTGGACTTGTTATCGCTTGGGGTTGGGGTGCTGTCTTGCTGATGACATGGGGTTAGGGAAAACAATACAAATTTTAACCACTTTGTTACGCTATAAAGAGAAAATTTCAGATGGGGCAACATCGCTGCTGATTGTTCCGGCTTCGTTATTGGGCAACTGGAAGGCTGAGAGTGGGAAATTTGCTCCGGATCTGAATATTGTTGTTGCACATTCTTCAGAGTATAAGCGTAGTGAACTTGATAAGATAGGTGTGCAGCTGGAAAACAAGCTGAAGAATATTGATTTGATTGTGACTACCTATACTATGGCAACTAAATTGAGTTGGGTTAGTGAAATAGAATGGAATTTTCTTATTTTAGATGAAGCACAAGCTATTAAGAATCCAAATTCAAAACAGACCAGGGGAATAAAGAAGATAAAAGCCCGTAATAGAATTGCTTTGACCGGTACGCCTGTCGAGAACAAGCTTATTGATTTGTGGAGTCTTTTTGATTTTTTGAATCCGGGATTTTTAGGAGGGATTACTGATTTCAAAAGTTATGTCGGAAAGTTATCGTCTGAGACGACCATGAATTTTGCACCTCTTAGAAAATTGATATCTCCGTATATTTTGAGACGCATGAAAACAGATCCGAAAGTCATCCCGGACTTGCCTGAAAAGACAGAAGTGAAAGCTTATTGTGGTTTATCAAAATCACAAGTTACTCTTTATCAGCAAAATGTTAATTTCTTAAAAGATGGATTAGAAAACACTAATATGCCACCAATGAAGCGACGAGGGTTGGTTTTAAGTTGTCTTTCGAGATTCAAACAGATATGTAATCATCCAGCACAATTTACAGGCAACTTGGACTATGATGAGAAGCTAAGTGCCAAATTCATTAGATTAAAGGAGATTTGTGCGGAAATTCATTCACGTGGTGAGAAGGTATTGGTATTTTCACAGTTTAAAGAGATGACCGAACCACTTTCCGAATTATTAGAGACTGTCTTTAATCGTGAAGGTTTAGTTTTACACGGAAGTATAGCAGTTAAGAAGCGTCAGGAAATGGTTTCTGAGTTTCAAAAAGATGATGGACCTCCATATTTTGTGATTTCTTTAAAGGCAGGAGGTTCAGGATTGAATCTGACAGCAGCGACACATGTCATTCATTTTGACAGGTGGTGGAATCCGGCAGTGGAAAATCAGGCAACGGATCGTGCGTTCCGGATTGGACAGAAACGAAATGTGATTGTCCACAAGTTTGTAACCCGTGGAACCATTGAGGAAAAGATTGATAAACTGCTTGAAGAAAAAAAGCATATGGCCAATCAGGTACTAAGCTCTTCAGGAGAATTCAATTTAACCGAAATGAGTAATAGTGATATTATAGATATGGTAACTTTAAACATTCATAAAAGTGAGGTTTGATTATGGCTCGAAGACGTTATACCAGTTATTACAAGCCTGCACCAACAGCAGCGGAGCGTAAAGAAAAAGCACAAAAACAGCAAGATAAACTTCGAGAAAAGGGCGAGGATATTAAGCCTGTTGTTATTGAAGGCAGGAAAATTACTCAGACATTCTGGGGCGATGCATGGTGCCGGCAGATGGAATCATTTGGTGATTATTCCAATCGTTTACCGCGAGGGCGGTCTTATGTGCGACATGGTACAGTCTGCCATTTGGAAATTTCTCCTCAGAATGTAAAGGCATTGGTTTCGGGAAGTAAGATCTACAAAGTAAACATAAAAATCAAACCATATTCAAAACAGAAGTGGAAGGCTCTGAGAAACAAATGTCAGGGAAAGATATCTTCATTGGTTGCTCTTTTAAAGGGAGAACTGTCTGAAGAGATTATGGAATTAGTTACAGAACCGGAAACAGGACTCTTTCCGCAAGTAAAAGAGATTGCTTTTGGCTGCAGCTGTCCGGATTGGGCAAGTATGTGTAAACATATTGCAGCTGTTCTTTATGGAATAGGGAATCGTCTTGATGAAGAACCTGAATTACTGTTTGTTTTGAGAGGTATTGATTATAAAGAGCTGATGAAATCAGACATTAATGTTGCTAACATTAAAAAAAGTGGAAGCGGTTCTCGCCGTCGGCGTTTTACAAAAAAGCAGCTTGGCGAACTTTTTGATATTTAAGCTGAAATATTCATATGGCGGGAGAGGTGATGGACGGGGGAATAGGTCGTTGATCGTTGATCGTTAGCCGTTGGTCGGGGAGGAGGAAGAACCCCTCTCACCTCGCACGCGAGGTGACCTCCCCTTGGCAAGGGGAGGAGCACTTTGGGTCTGGGGGTGAGCTGGTGGGAGGGGGAGGATGGACGGGGTGGACGGGATGGACGAGAATGGACGGGAGAAGAAAGGAATGTTAGGAAAAAAGAAATAAAATGAAGGGTTATGGTATTACATATGATTAAAGTAGATGAACTTTTAGAGAAATATGCAGCATTGGAGATTAAGGTTCACGGTTATGTGAATAAGATTTCAGGCGATTACTGTTGTGGTTGTGCAACGCCGTGCTGTCAT
>CAYTUX010000021.1:0-3222 GCA_964441455.1 uncultured Victivallales bacterium
TGTTTATAAAAAAAATCTAACTTCTTGAAATTAAGTTATTTAAGAGCCTGAAAAGAAAAAACCGTGAAAAAAGTGATTTTTTTTCTTGTATCTCCCCCCATACTTTTAATATATTGCAGCTATATATCAATAATCTTGATCAACGGTTGATCAAAGATTTATTGAGAAGTTACAGTTTTCATATCAAAAAACCATTAGATGCAATAGTCGCAATAAAAAGAGACATTCGCAATTTATTTTGATTACGGTGTTTATTATTAAGAGCTATTATCTCTTATTTTTATGTAAATGCAAAGCATTTTTTTCTTTAGACACACAAATTGGGACGGTCTCAAGGATTAGGGTATAAAATACGGTTTCCGGTCTCGCATGGAAAGAGCGTTGTGGCATAACAGCATACTGAAGAGTCATGTAAAGCAATAAAAAAGTGGAGAAGAAGAAATGGTGAATGGTGGGCGAGGGGGGACTCGAACCCCCATGCCGAAGGCACTAGATCCTAAGTCTAGCGTGTCTGCCAATTTCACCACCCGCCCACTTGCAGTATAATATGTTCCTTGGTGAAACCTTTTCGGTTAATGTGGGGCGTAATGTATCAAACCATGCCGCACTGCACAAGTAAAAAATTAAAGATTTTCAATAAATTTACGAATTAATGAGATGCCTTCTTCTATAACTTCCATTGAGCATGCATAGGAGAGTCTGATATTGCTGTCAGCAGCAAATGCAACCCCCGGAACAACGGCAACATTGTATTTTTCAAGCAGTTTTTCTGCAAATTCAACGGAGTCTAATCCTGTGACTGAAATATTAGGAAACATGTAGAAAGCCCCCATTGGTTTTATGCATGTCACACCGGGAATATCACACAATAACTCATACATTCTTTCTCTTCTTTTCACAAATTCCGGATACATTAATACAAGCGGATCCTCGCCGTCTGTC
The DNA here is from genome assembly GCA_964441455.1 of uncultured Victivallales bacterium. Classification (GTDB taxonomy): domain Bacteria; phylum Verrucomicrobiota; class Kiritimatiellia; order JAQICX01; family JAQICX01; genus JAQICX01. Next base: position 943 of record CAYTUX010000021.1, read on the forward strand.
AGAGCAGCTTGTCCGCCATATTGTGCAAATGTATTTGGACCGGATGTGCTGTGGCTCTGTAGTGCTGAAACCGGTTTTACCATCTCTTCAGGTAGGGCGGCGTATCCAAGTCTCCAGCCGGTCATTGAACATGTTTTGCTGAAGCCATTTATTGTAATAGTTTTTTGTAAAACTTTTTTACTGACAGAACCAATACTGAAATGTTCTATGCCGTCATATATAAGTTTCTCATATATTTCATCAGAAATAATATAGATATCATTTTTAACAGCTAACTCAGCAATTGCTGTTAGTTCTTCTTTGTTGTAAACGCAACCAATTGGGTTTGATGGCGAATTCAAAATAACAGCTTTTGTATTTGCAGTAATTGCAGCCTCAAATTCCTCAACAGTCATTTTGTAATCATTGTTTTCTTTACAATGCACAAGAACCGGAGTGCCACCGATCATTGTAACCATTTCAGGATAACTCAACCAGAAAGGTGCAGGTATTATAATTTCATCTCCAGTGTTGCACAGAGTCATAATGGTATTAAACAGAGAGTGTTTGGCACCATTGCTTATTACTATTTGAGAAGCTGAATATTCAAGATTGTTTTCGTCTTTAAGTTTTTTTGCTATTGCTTCTTTAAATGATTGCAGACCTGTTGCAGGAGTATATTTTGTTTTTCCTCTATCCAGAGCCTCTTCAGCTGCAACTTTTATAAATCTTGGTGTGTCAAAGTCTGGTTCACCTGCTGCAAAACTGTATACTTTTTTACCTTCTGCAGCCATTTTTTTTGCTTTTCCGGTTATAGCTAAAGTAATTGACGGAGCTATTGATGTAATATTTTTATTCATTTTCACCTCATTTTTTTACTATTCTGAACAATATTTGTTTACCCAGTATTCAATATAATCTTTTCCTACTTCTATAATTTCCATTTCTCTTGCTGTGTTTTCGGGAGAGTCAGAAGCATGAGCGGCATTTATCATGATATTGCTGCCAAATTCTCTTCTGACCGATCCGGGTCTTGCTTTTGTAGGGTCAGTTGGTCCAAGAACATCTCTAATCTTTGAAATAGCATTTTTCCCTTGATATACTAGAGCAAGACAACCTTTTGAATGAGTTATATTGTTGCCATCTTTGCTAATTTTTGCCGGATTAAGTCCTGTCATAAATTCAATTATACTGTTAAACTGTCTTTTTGCATACAAATGTCCAAGAGTTGGTTTTATTGCCTCAATATCTTCTTCAGATAATTGGTCAAGTCCAAGAGCCTCTGAAATTGCTGAATTAAGTTTCTCACCACATATCATGTTAAACTTATCATATAGTGCTGATTGAACTTTTTCATAAAAGTTATTTGCCTGTTCCAGGCTCATTGTGAATTTATTTACGCATATTAATCTTAGACCTGCAGCTGATAATATATCAATAATGTTACCGGCTCTAAGGCTTGGTTCTTTAAAATTATCAGGTTTCAACATTACCAGAGTTCTTTCTACTCCGGGTTTTCCGAAACTGCCATGAAAGTCAATTATACCGCCTTGGTCTGCATGTTTAGCCCATAGTCTGAGTGCTTTGTATGTATATTCTTTGTTATGACCTACAATTACTGCAGGTTCAAAGTATCTTATGTTGTCATCAATATCTTGAATGAAATCACCATATGTGTCTCGTATGGTTAATCCACTTGATGCTCGCGATGTTATGCCTCCTACAACATTTTGTATCTTCTGTATTGCATTTGGTCCTTCAAATAAAAGCAGCATAGTTCGATGCGGATTCCCGGATCTTTCGCTGGGAGCATATTCAAACATAATATACTTATATAGCTCTTCGGCAATAATCGGAGTTGCTTCCATTGCTCCATCTTTAATAAGTTCTGCATATTGTCTGGCAAGCTCTTTGTTTGGTCCATACATTCTTGCAGCAACAAAGTTAAGGTCGGTTCTTGCTAATATACGAGCAATAATTCCTCCTGTTCTGGACTTTCTAATCATATAAGGATTAATAAGTACATATGCTAATTCAGATTCCATTAATTCTATTCCTGTATTATAGTTATTTAGTGATACTAATTTTTTTTCATTAAATTACATTTTCTGTTAAAACACAATTGTAATAATAAATAACTTTCAATTATAAATTATTATTTTGAAAATGAAAAGAATAAAAAATAAAAAAAGAGAGATTTTTACGGTTTTTTCTTTAAGCACCCTTAAATGACTTAATTTAAAGAATTTACATTTTTTAATAGACAATTGACCCCATTTATGGTTTCATATCATGGAATTT
>CAYTUX010000022.1:0-11127 GCA_964441455.1 uncultured Victivallales bacterium
AAATTATAGGATATAAATCAGCGTTGGAATACTTTAAATCGGAATTATTAGCAGCATAAAAAACTAATCTTTTTCGCATTTGCCTTTACAATCCACCAATAATTACTTAATAATTACAAAATATTAAAAAAGACCATATATCTTGCTTATAATATACTGCCCTAAATTTCCGGTTGTGCGTATCAACATAGGTTTAGACCAATAACCCAGCTAATAAATAGGTCAAGACTATATAATTAATGCTTACATTGTTTTAGCAGCCGGGCGACCCTGAAAAACACCTGCAAATCAATTATCGTTGCTTGCACCATCAGAAGCTGTAGGGTGCTTCACCCCTGCCGAGATGTCAAACTAAAAGTTGTTTTGAAAAGGCGGGGTCACGGACCTCGACCCTACAAAGCAGCTGCTAATCAATAGCTTAATGTTGGTTTGCAGCATCAACAGCTGTAGGGCGGGGTGCTCCACCCCTGCCTATATATAGCATAACCGGAAAAACAGGGATATACAAATGTCAAATTGGAAACATTCCCGCAATTTCCCGATTTTTTATAATTCGACCAAATTCTTAATTTCAACCGGTAACCCTGTTGCAATAGATTTGTTTGCAGCAATACCGGTCAGAATGCTCATTGCACCATCTTCAATACCGGCTGCATGTCCAAGTGAGTTGTCCTCAACTCCATAAAAAAGATCTCTAAGAAGTCTGATATCTCCACCACCATGACCACCGGCAGATTGTTCGTATGTGATTTCAACAGGTTTACACCAGTGGTGCTGCAGAATAATTTCAGGAGTTGTATTTTCAACAGGTTTATCCTGTTCTCGATTAAGAGTCAGATTTATATCGTCATTGCCTCCGGAAACATACGAATTCTCTTTTATATTAAACTCCAGACGACCTTTAGTTCCGTTGAACATAACTCTGTATCCTTCCCATGGAGAGTGTGCATTCAAACTATAAGTCATCTGTGCTTGGTTTTTGTAGCGAACCAAAACAGACATGTTGTCTTCAATATTTATGTTGTAGCCGAATACACTCTGGTCTCTTTGATATCCATCTTCAGATTCAGCATCCAGATATAAACCTTTCAGGTTTTCTGAACCTGCAAGATCAATGGCAAATGGATCATCTTTGGCAATTTCTGAATCCAATGCTCTTGAATAGAACTTCTTAATACCACGATTTTCTGCATTTTCTCTGCCGTAAAAAGCTAAACGCCCCATGGCAAAAACTGTTTCCGGTTCCGTGTCAAGCCACCAGTTTACAAGGTCAAAATGGTGTGTCGACTTATGAACAAGCAGTCCACCGCTGTTTAGTTTGTCTCTATGCCAACGTCTGAAGTAATCTGCACCGTGTTTAGTATCAAGAACCCATTCGAAATGTACACTTGTCACGTCACCAATAGCACCAGATTTAATCAACTCTTTTATTTTTGTGTTTCTTGGTGAATAACGATAATTAAAAGTGACAGTAACTTTTTTACCCGTTGCTTTGCGTACATCAACAATCTGCTGACATTTTTCGGCATCAACAGTCATTGGTTTTTCTGTAATAACATCGCATCCCAGTTCCATTGCCCGACAAATATATTTATGATGAGTTCTGTCCATTGAAGTTACAATAACAGTATCAGGTTTCTGCTCTTCAATCATTTTGTCAAAATCAGAATAGTTGTATCTCTTTATCTCCACATCATAATCATTACGCTTAACAGCTTTGTTAATTGTAAAATCAAGCCGTTTCATATTGCTGTCACATACACCTGTAATTTCTGCAATATCTTTATAATCCTTCATTATTGAATCAAGATACATTGAACTTCTTGAACCTAAACCAACTTGAACATAACGTTTCTTTGCCATTTTTTCACCTGTTTTATTGTTTTTATTTATCAAATTCATTCATTTAAAAAGGATTCCGAAAAAATCTGCACAACTGTTGCGGAAATGTCAAATGTTTTTGAATACGCAAAAAAGAGCGAGACATGTCTCGCCCCTACTATCGACAATTGTTCCAACCACATGACGGCGTGGACGGAGGGGTAATCCTTCACTCATCATTGGACGTTGAACGTTCGATGTTCGACGTTCTCACCTCAGTAGCTGGGTGGTATTCCCTCCCTCTTTCATCCCCCAAACACATACGTCCCATAATTCTTCCCACCCCCCACCAGACCCAAAGTGCTCCTTCCCTGTCTAGGGGAGGTCACCTCGCGTGCGAGGTGGGAGGGTAATCCTGCCATTTACAAATCTGCAAATTCACCCATTTGATTTAGTGTTTAAAGCTTCGCTGCCCTGTAAACACCATTGCAGCATTATATTCATTACATGCTTCGATAGTTTCAAAGTCACGCATAGACCCCCCCGGCTGTACCACAGCAGATACACCCTCTTTAAGTCCGACTTCAACACCATCTCTAAATGGGAAGAATGCATCAGAAATCATACTTGAACCGGGCAATCCGCCTTTTTGCTCATTAACCTGCTCATCAATCTCAATTTTTGCATGCTCATCCACAAGCAGATTATAAGGCGTCTTATATTTTTCCCATGCAATTCTATCTGCAAGTTTTCTATATGCTTTATCTCTGGCAATCTCTGCAACACCAACACGATCCTGCTCGCCTGTACCAATACCAACTGTAACACCATCTTTCACATAAATCACGGAGTTACTTGTCACACCTGCTTCAACCAGCCACCCGAAGATTAAATCTTCGTATTCTGAAGCAGTCGGCAACCTTCTGACCTTGTACTCCAAACCTTTATAAAGTGTTTCAGCCGGTAAAAAATCTTCCCGCTTTTTAGCATTCGGTACAAAAGACCACTGGACAACCAGACCGCCATCAATAAGAGATTTGAAATCAACAAAACGCTTGCCGACAAATTCACTTAATTTGTTCATATTAGCAATCCGCATAACTCGTAAATTTTTCTTCTTTGCAAATATATCCATAACTCCGGGTGCGAAATCGGGAGCAACTACAACCTCGGCATAGTTTTTAGTAATTAACTCGGCAGTCTCAATATCACACGTTTTGTTGAGCGCAATTGCACCTCCAAATGCCGCAAGTCGATCTGCCATATTGGCTTTATCATATGCTTCAGCAAGTGTTGAACCAAGAGCAACTCCACATGGATTATTATGCTTCATAATTACAGAACATGGTTTTTCATCAAAATATCTTATAATATTTACAGCATTGTCAGCATCTGTAATATTTGTTTTTCCAGGATGCTTTCCCGATTGTAAAAGCTCAACATCAGAGGCAAGATATTTGCCGGGTTGAATACATTCAACTTCTCCTAAAACCAGATTACCATTCACTAATTTATATAAAGCAGCTTCCTGCCCTGGATTCTCTCCGTATCTCAACCCTTTTTTTTCATTTTCAATAATCCATGAGACCTTTTCATAACAAAGTGTCTGTCTTTTTACTCCATCAATAAATGAAATTTCCATTTCAGGTGGAAAGTTGTCATCCATAATTGTCTTATATGCCACTTTCAAATCATTAACTGCCATAAGTTTCTCCATTCTTTTCAAATTCGCAAATGCGTAAGTTCGTAAATGCGAAAATTATCAATCTGTTTTTTTATTATTATTTTTACATTTTTTAGAAATCGAAACAAATATCGCAAGTAACTCTGTGCTACAACCCTTCATTTTCTTGTTATTTTTGTTCGATTATTTTTAAGCACTTTTATAACATTTTATTATCAACAACTTCGAAGACAATCTCATAGATGTCAACTTTTCATGATAATGAGGACATAGCCATTCACTACGTTCATTGCTTCACCCTATTGTTTATCTATTGCCACTACACTTCGTTTCGTTGCTGTCGCAGGCTCCAGCCTCACTCCCTTTGGTCGTGTGTGGTTAAAGCCTCTCTCACAAGTTCGAGTTCTCGCTCCCAGATTTCTGTTTTTGAACGTTAATATCTTTCTAAAATGATTCTGTCGATAAAATTTTCTTTAAATCATTCTGCTGAAAATCATTCTGCAAATCATTCTTTTGGTTGCTGCTATGCCGCCCTAAGCTTTCTTTATAAAGACACTCTGTTAAGAAACATTGCTGATGGTCTAAGTCCCATGTTGCCATAACAACTTCAAACCAATATTGAGTTTCTGCAGCTTCTTTCTCTACTATTCCAATTTTATGTATAAATCAGCTCTTGATTCAGTTCTATTAGCTTCTCGATAGTTAGAACCTATTGCAGTTGCGGATCTAACAATTTGTTTTAAGATAAGGTAATCTATTCCTGAAACATTAAACTGCTTCAACGTCTTAATAACATTTACAGCAAAATATTTAGTTCTTTTCTCAAGTTCTTTTTTAAAATCACTATACATTATAAACTAACCTTCCAGCCATTTTCGCATTTCCGAATTTGCGCATTTGCACATTTATCACTCCCACCACCAGATCCAAAATGCTCCTCCCCTGTTTAGGGGAGGTGTCCGAGCTTGCTAGGACGGAGGGGTAATCCTGCCATTTACGCATTTTGAAATTTACGAATTTACGAATTTGTCTTAGCTTCCGGGATGAACCAGCGGTTTACCTTCTTTACATATAGGACAATTTTCCGGTTCATAAGTCACAGGTTCCATCTCAAGAAGACTGTACATTGGATAATCAAACTGAGCTTTCCCGCCACTACGATTAACAATCAGAAGTATCGCAGCAACAATACCGCCCGCATTAACAACAATGTCAATGGTTTCCTGAACCCTGCCGCCTCGTGTAACAACATCTTCTGCAACAACATATCTCTTACCAGACTTAATTTCAAACCTTCTCATTAAAAGCTTGTCATCTTTTTTTTCTGCAAAAATTGAAGGAATACCCAGTGCTCTTGCAATCTCATGCCCCACAATAATTCCTCCAAGAGCCGGTGAAATAACAGCTTCTATATCATCAATATATTCAGCTTCTTCTTTATACTTTGCAACTAAAGCACTGCAAAGTTTCTCAGCTGCATATGGATGCATTAATGCATTTGCACACTGAAAAAATTGTCCGCTATGAAGACCTGATCTTAACTCAAAGTGCCCTTCAAGTAATGCATCTGTCTCTCTTAAAATATCTAATGTCTCATCATTTGTCATAATTACAGCCCTTTACAGGACAAAATTCGTAAATTCTAAAATGCGAAAATGCGAAATGTTTATCCTAAGTTTTATTATTCTGTTTAGTTCTTTCCTCAAGTTCAGGTTTAAAGTCAGTATACATGATTATTTGCTTCATCTGCCAATAATTTACCTATTTATCACTTTTCCCACCAGATCCAAAGTGCTCCTCCCCTGCTTACCATCAAAAAAAAGAGTTTGTCCATTCCTGCCCACGGAGTGAAACTTAAAACTTACCTCTTACCACTAAAAACTTTTTTCGGAGGTCACCTCGCGTGCGAGAACGGAGGGTAATCCTGCCATTTTCGCATTTACATTACTCCAGCACAATTCCATTTCTTTTATATGTCGGAACATCAAGATTTACACCATTGTATATTGTTGGATCAGAACCTTTAAACTTATTATCTCTCATTAAAGGTTTTGACTCCTGATTTCTTGATTCAGTTTTTCCTTTTTCATTGTTGTTTAGCTGTTTTTCAGGTTTAGGAATATCAATTAGACTAACATCAGCATCCTCCTCTTCTTCGACTCTAAATTCAAATGCTAAAATGTTTAAAATAATTTCTCCATTTAAAATTCTATTTTTTGTGGTACCCATAACCACTTTACACGTCGGATCCAAAAGGCTTTTTACAGATTCCATAATTTTTTCAATTTCATAAAGTCGTAGGGAGTCATCGGAGTTTATGGATATTAAAGCTGTTCTTGCATTTACAAAATTATTAAGATTGGTTAATTTGTTTGCTTTGAAATCAATAACCACATTTTCAGCACGGTTGATACCAACTGCTTTGCCATATGAAAACCAAACATCACCTTCCGGATCTTTAATCATATGTTTCAAATCCTGATAGTCAATTCTTATATAACCCGGATAACTAATGAGACCAACTAAAAATTTTAATGATTCAGCCACACATAAAGTTGTTCTTTCACATACAACTGCAAGTTCTTCGTTCTCATTTGAAAGGTGGCTGACATTCAGCTGTATAACAGAACATGACAATTTTTCCAAAGCCTGCAAAACATTCCTGGATGTTGCTTTTTTATCGTCAGCTTCAAAATAGAATGGTGTTGTTCCAACTACAACAGTTGGAATCGCAAGATCGTCTGCTTTTTTTACAATAAAAGGTAACATCCCGGCCGCAGTACTGCCGGCAAAACCGGCAACAAGAATAACTAAGTCGACTTTAGACAAAAGTCCCTCAATCATATGTTCCTCAGCTTTAATAAGATCTTCGGCACGCTCAACATCTCCTGCAACACCACCCATTTCCTCATTTTGTCCTCCAATAAGAAGAACAGAAGGAACATCAAGTGACTGCAGAACAATCTGATCAACATCAACAGCAACAATCTGCTCTGTTTCTGAATAACCATCATAGCGATCTAAAGCCCTGCAACCGGAACTGCCAACTCCAAAAATACCTATTGTCTTTTTTGATATCATTTTCCAAATATCCTCTTCAAAAATCCGGAAGTTCCGTCTTCTTCTTGTTTTGCTTCAAATAGAGAAAACTGCAGTAAACCACAAACCGTTGAATATGCCGGATCTTCGGATATTTCATGATCCTCAATGTTACATGGACAACCGATTGAGGTTGGCATATTATCAAAAGTTCTTACAGTTAAACTTTGTAACCCCTGAAGTTGAGCACCTCCACCTGTAAGAACTATTCCGGCTTTAATATAAGGAAGAATATCTCGCTTCTGAAGATCAGTCTTAATAATTTTTAAAATTTCTTCAACACGGGCATATATTACTCTTTGAATAGATTCAACTTTAACACTTTGAATATTAAACATTAATGTATTCAATTCAACATAATCATCCTCTGTATCATTAAGTGCAATACCATATGTCTGCTTTAACTGTTCAGCATCATTGTTGGAAATATAGAAAGCATCTGTAAGATCATAGTTTATATGAGAGCTGCCAACACCAAGCGTGCCGTAAATAGCTTGAACATCACATGCGTATGCAGCATAATCAGTTTTGCCTGCACCAAAATTAATCATTATAACACCATTGCGTTTCTGTTCGGGTGTAAGAACAGCCTGAACATCACAAACCGGACTGTAATATATTTCACTTTCACTAATATCAATATGTCGTTGACTTATGACACGCATTATATTTTTAAGCATTGACAAAGACCCTCTCACAATCAATGCATCAAGAGATAAAGTTGAACCATAAATATTAAGAGGATTAATTACTTTCTTATCACCATCAATCGTGTACAGTTGAGCAATGTCATGCATTGCGAGATATTCATTATTATCAAACATTTTGCTGAAAGCAATTTGCTTAACAGCATCAATATCAACCTGTCTGATATCCCAACATTCAGAAGATACCGGCACTTTGCCTGAATTTGATATTACACTTATTTTGTTGTTTGAAACTGCAACACTAACATTCTTAATGCCTATATTGGATTCTCGTTCAGCATCCTCAAATGCCGTCGAGAGTGGTGGTAAAAGATTATTACTGTTAACAATCTCACCCTTTAAAACTCCTTTGGAATCACGCTCGCCAACACCAAGAATTCTTATGCGATTATTTTCAAGTAATTCCCCCACAAGAACTTTTATTTTTGCAGTTCCTATTTCAACAACAGCAGTTTTAATTGTATTAGCCATATATCAATAATTACCTTCCATAAAAACTTTCATCAATTGCACTAAAATCATACAATGCCCTACCTTGTGGTGAATTTAAAAGAACCACAAAACGCATAAGCTTCTCTTCCAGATTTTTCAAAGACTCTTCAGAATTTTCATCCATACCATTCCATGCAATACTAAGTTTTTTACCATTCTTTAAAAAGACAATTATATAATCTTCCTGTGATATATTAACGTTGGTAATGGGAAGATCTATCATCCCAGAAACACCAAGAGTCACCAGCTTTACGGCAGCAAGGGATCTGCCGGTCAATTTTCCGCCCGGGCGTAAACTCAAATACTCATAACCTGAAATATATGGCAAAAATTTAAGTTTACTGCTGTTGACTGCAAAGATATATCCATCTCTATCAACACACAAACTTGACCTTCTGGAAAGCCGGACAACCGGTGATCTCTCCATAATCCTAACTGTCAAAGTATCAGGTAACCGACGTCTTATCTCAATTTCCTTAACATTAGGGATTTTGTGCTTAAACAGATTCTCTATCTCTCTTAGTTTAAAGGAGTATATATTATCCCCCTCTTTAATTTTTGTATACTCTTTAAATCTGTCAGCAGAAAATATACCTGATGATTGAACTTCAATTTTTGTAATTGTATATCTTGGGTTTTTTACAAATATAATATTTCTTAAATAAACAAAGCCACCATAACCTGTTCCAACCAAAACTATAACAACAAACATCACACTTCCAGCTTTTATCAAAAACCTTTTTCTTCTATCTTTGGAAGATCTTAATGTACTTTTTGGATTACTCCTTACAGATACACTTTTATTGTTTGAAACAGCTTTTTTTCTCAACTTCATACTATATAAGTCTTTTAACAATACTACTCTACTTTTGAATACCAATAACTTCAACTTCTTCAACTAAAGGTTCATAATCTTTATCATATTTAATAATCATTTCACTGTAATATTCGTTCTCCTTTGTATATGCTTTCATATAAAGTTTCCGGAACATCTTAGCTTTTGCAAGATTATTTTCAACCTTATCTTCAGACATTATTTCCTCCGGAACTTTGCCGGACATAAAAGGTTTAAACATAATATACATATTATCCAAAACATCAATAATTTTATTTATATCTAAGTAATACCATCCAAACAAATCTTCATCTCCCAAAAAATAAATAAAATCCAAGTTTGAACCCAAAGACTCTTCTAGCTTCACACCTTGAATCAGTTCAAGCATAACATCAAGTGATGTTGCAAACAACATTTTGTTATCTTTAACCGCAAATCCCGGCTTTAGTATCGTCATAGGAATATTGGCATAAATAACATCAGTTCCTGCAATATTTTTCTGACTCATAGGTATATCAGACATTGCTGCAAAAGTATTTAATGACGGCATAAACTCATCGTGTTCAGAACTTAAGCCAACAAGCATTCTGAATGAAAAATTAGGAAGCATTGTTGTATATTCAAATTCATCAATTCCAAAAGATATTCCATTACCCATGCACTCAATAATATCATCTAAATTAAGATTAGTATCTTCTGCAAAAGAACTCTTCATCTCGGTAATCTCATCCTCCGGAAGAGTCTCTAAAATTAAATTAATATATTCCTGAATCCCCATATTTGCTGCATATGCAATAACAGGGTCTTTAATATGAAACTTTGTCATATCTGAAACAGAGCCTTCTTTCATAAAAATAGACTTGTAAAAAACATTCAATTTTTCAGGATCAAAACTTCCGTTACTTCTTGCATAAAATTCCTTGTCAGCACGCCCCATATACCCAACACCATATCCCAAACCATCATACATGTCTTTCAAAGCTGCCATCTGCTGTTGAAAATCTACAACTCCATTATTCTGTATGTTTGTGCTTTGTGAGGTTGTAACTGCATCAACAGCATTTATATAAGTTGTCATAAATTCAGACATATCAAAACTCATGAAGAAGACATCTTCTTGTTTCGTTCCTGAAATCAACTTCAGATAAAGTTCTGTCTGTGTGAAATTATCCTTGTTTTTATCCTTTGCAAGGTCAATAGATTGACAAAGGGTGTCTAAAGAAAAAGCCCCGATAATCATACCGTCAACAACACAATATGATATGAAAACAGGTTCTTTCGAATCATCAATCTCAAATGTGTTGATAGTTACATCATCATATTCTGAGACAACAACATCATCAATAAGACCGGCAAGAGATTTCTCTATAAAAGATACAGAAATTTGTTTAACCGGCCTGGAAACCATAATGAGATTATCCAGCAGATCCTGAACAACAACCTCTTCCTCGGCGAAAATCTTTTCTTCTAAACGACCACTCTTGTAAGCAACAATAAAGTTGTCACCTAAAATATCCAGCATAAGTTCAGCAACCTTACGTTCAACCTCATCAGACTCTGCAAATAACGGTGCAAGAATATCTCCATCAGCAAAACCTAAACTGTTTATAAAATCTATTTCACCATTCATATCTTTCACCTCGAAAGTCATCAGAACATTGGAAGGCAAAACACTGTAAACACTATCCATACCCTTGTTTGGCCTAATAAAAAAAATCGCAAGTGCCAAAATAATAATAACAACAACCCAAAACGTCTTCTTCATAATTCACTCCGTAATAATATAATTAAAAAAAACCATTAAACTTTAACATTAGATAATTCGGGATATAAAATAGCTATAATTAATAACAAAAAATATAAAATATTTCAAGAAAAATGCAAAAAAAAAGCAGAGGAATTACCTCTGCTCGTTTGAATAAACAAATTATCGACGAATATTAAGCTCTTTTAGTAAGCTCTGATACTTGGCGTTATCTGTACGCTTTAAGTAATCAAGCAGCTTTCTACGCTTGTTAACCATCTTAATAAGACCAAATCTTGAACTATGATCCTTCTTATTTACCTTCAAATGTTCTGTCAAATGTGTGATCTTCTTTGAAAGAATTGCAATCTGCACCTCTGAAGATCCAGAATCTGCGTCGTGACGCTTATATTCTGTTATTATCGCTTGTTTGTCAATCTGACTCATCGCACTCATTCCTTTATTTAATTTTCCGACATCTCCAACCCTTTACCTTCGAAGAGTTGCGTACCATAGTATATCCCGATTGAAAAGTAAAGAAAAAAATAAAAAAACTTGGATTGTACTTAATTTTTCGGTTGAACACCCTTTTCGGTCGGCGGGGACACCAACCCTCCCGATGTGCAGACTAATATTGTCTTGTAAAAACGGGAGTCCAGCTACCAAAAAAGCAATTAACTCTGCAATTATCATCAAAACACTTTATGTTTGGTAGCTGGATCGGCGTCCGCTGAAACTAATTTTT
>CAYTUX010000023.1:0-5801 GCA_964441455.1 uncultured Victivallales bacterium
CCGCAAATCGGGACTAGCAAAGCTAGGCAGAGCGATGCATATCTTGGAGCAATGCGACTTTCGTGTGTTTTCGTGATTTTCGTGGTAACAAAAAGGAAAAGTTGACAAGTTAAAAATGGTCGTATAAATTATTGATAATTATACAGTTATAAATGTTCAAAATAATAATCGATCAAACGACCGCAGGATAAGAGGCTTTAAAGTAGGACATTACGCTACGCTTCATTGCTGTCGTATACTCCAGCCTCACTCCTTATGGTCGTGTTTAATTAGATTTCGCTAATTTATATCAATTACTTAGACCTTGGAACTCTAATTGAAAGAGAAATATAAAATGGATATGGCAAAGAGAAATGTAAAGAACCCGATAATTACACCGTCAGATGTTGTTCCAAGCGTTACGGGGGCAGTAGTCGAATGTGTATTAAATGCAGGTGCATTTAAATTTAACGGCCGTGTAGGGCTACTTATGCGGGTTGCAGAACGCATGGAGCAGGTTGAAGATAAACTCTCAACTTTAGTAGCAGATGAAAATCCTGAATCAGGAGTAAAAGTTGTTTCATTTGAATTGGATGATCCAAAACTTGACTACACAGATCCAAGATTATTCAGCTATGATGGATTAACTTTCCTTACAACTATAAGCCATTTGCGTTTAGCCTGGAGCGATGATGGTGTTAATTTTGAAGTTGAAAACAGACCTCTACTAACCGGTAAAGGCGAAATGGAAACATTTGGTATTGAAGACTGCCGAGTTACACAAATTGATGACGCATATTATCTTACATATAGTGCCGTATCTGAAAACGGCGTCGGCGTAGCACTTCAAACGACCAAAGACTGGAAAGAGTTCAAACGTTATGAATTAATTCTACCTCCTCATAATAAAGATTGCACTTTCTTTTGCGAAAAGATCAATGGCAAATTTGCAGTTCTTCACAGACCTGTCGGTGTAGATGTAGGTGGTCCGTTTATATGGTATTCAACTTCGCCGGATCTTATTCATTGGGGAAATCATAAATGTATAGCACGAACAAGAGTTGAAAAGTGGGATTCGCAGAGAGTTGGAGCAGGTGCTGCACCAATAAGGACTGATAAAGGATGGCTGGAGATTTATCATGGCTGCAATGGTGATTCCAGATACTGTCTTGGAGCTCTGTTGCTGGATATTGAGAACCCTGCAAAAGTCATTGCCCGTTCGGATGAACCAATTATGGAACCAATTGCTGAATATGAACAAAAAGGTTTTTTTGGTAATGTTGTTTTTACCAATGGGCATATTGCAGATGGTGACACAGTAAATATTTATTATGGAGCATCTGATACGGTTATTTGCATGGCAAATATCTCTGTTTCAGAAATTTTGGACACTTTGATTAAAGTTTAATGCAAACTTTTGAAAAAAACACAAACAATGGAGATTTGATATGAGATGGTTACGCATTATGTCTGTATTATTAGTAATGATTATTGGAGGAAACAATATTATGGCGATAGAAAAAGCTCCTTATACAGTAGTAAAAAAGGACAACAAATTTGAAATACGCGATTATGATACTTATATCATAGCTGAAACTTCTGTGAAAGGAGATTTAGAAGATGCAGGAAACAAAGCATTTGGAAGACTCTTTAAATATATTTCAGGCAATAACAATGCAAAACAAAAAGTTGCAATGACATCTCCTGTCACTCAAAAAGCTGACGGAGAAAAGATAAAAATGACTGCACCTGTGGAACAGAAAAAAGCAGAAGATAGCTGGAAGGTGAGTTTTATTATGCCGTCTTCTTATACGATGGAGACAATACCTAAGCCTAATGATTCCAGGATTGTTTTAAAAGAGATTCCAGCCCGTCGCATTGCGGCAATACGTTACTCCGGCACATGGAGTGAAAATCGCTATATTAAACATAAATCAAAACTGGAAGCTTGGATTTCAACAAACAATCTTACCAGTGCGGGAGATGTGATATGGGCTCGATATAATCCACCTTTCACCCCTTGGTTTTTAAGACGAAACGAAATTCTTATTCCCATCGAATCTGATGAAGTAGAAGAAAATGAGAGGAAAAAAATACAATGAAAAACAATACAAAGTTAAATGTTATAATAGATAACGTTCCTTTTGGAGGAATGATTCTTCTTGGTGCACTGACAATTGCATCTTCATTTTTATTCTCGCCTTTGGGAGTTATTGGAGCACTTTGCTACATCTTTTATGGAATTGCAGGATCAATATGGCTGATGATCTTTGTGTGCCCATACTGCCATGGTTATGACAGCAATGGATGCCCAAGTGGCTATGGTAAGCTATCTGCAAAAATGGTCAAGAAAAAAGACCAGCAATTCTTTGCACAGAAATTCAGAAAACACATTCCTGTAATTATTCCATTATGGATTATACCTGTTGTATGTGGTGTGATTGGATTAATACAAGCATTTTCATGGTTAATTCTGTTTCTGGTTTTGATCTTTGTCCTTGATGCCTGGATTATTCTACCAATGCTATCCAGAAAAGAGGGATGCGGCAGGTGTCCTCAAAAAAATCAATGCCCGTGGATGAAAAAAAGTTAAGAACACTCAGCGGGCACGACTTATTAAGAATTTTTATTAACCTCTAGGTTTTTTAGGATAACGATCTCTAGTTTTATTTGAAGAGCTTCTTCTTGAACTTGCAGGTTTAGCAGACCTGCTTGAAGTACTTCTTCCTTCAGGTCTTGATGGTCTTCCTTCAGGTCTGGAAGGACGTCCCTCCGGCCGTGATGGTCTTCCCTGAGATCTTACCGGACGCCCCTCTGATCTTACAGGACTGTCAGATCCCACTGATTCACTCCTTTTAGAGCTGAAAGCAGGTTTTTCAGAACTTCTTGAAGCACTAGGTCTATTATCTCGGCTGTCTGATTTGCTGTCTGATTTTTTCCTGCGATCCTGATGTCTATCAGCAGATCTGACTGCACGATCTGTTTTTGGAGCTCTTTTGCGTTTGGCACCATCAGCATTCTTTGATCTGCGTTTTTTATTTTCTGAATTATCTGAAGATTTTGGATCTTCCAACGCTAACTCGACAAAGATATCTTTGTTATTAACATTAACATTGTTGACACTTTGTAATATATTGGTTGTATACTTTTTGTCTGCTTCAAAAAATGAAAAGCTTTTCATTAACTCAATCTTACCGATGTTGATATTGCTTTTTTCAGTACATTTATTAACTAATTCAATAATATCTCTTGGATTAACACCGTCTTTGTACCCAAGATTAACAAAGAATCTAGAAAATCCTTGCTCAATATCTTCATTACCACGAGTTGTTTCCATTTTTTCACTATATGTGTCATCACGTCTATCTGAATTTTTTGCAGAACGTTCCCTACGATCTCCACGTTTGTCTCTGTCATCTCTGCCACGACTGCTGGATCGTCCTCTTCTGTCTCCACGATCACTATCTCTATCTTTACGATCACCCCGTTCACGATCATCTCTTGAATCAACAGAAGTCAAATCTTTCTGTTTTTTGTAGTAATCAAAGAAGCGATTGAACTCCAATGAAATAAAACGTTTTAAAAGTTCTTCTTTATCAATATCGCCAAGTTTTTCATGAAGTACAGGAAGAAACTTATCAACTTCTTCATGATTGACATCTGTATTGTGCATTCTTTCAATTAAACCAAGCAGCTGCTGCTCACATATCTCTTTCCCGGTAGGAATATCTTTGATTTCAAATTTTTTCGAAAGCTTACGTTCGATCTGACTAATCTTGCCTTTTTCTCTCAAATGAGCAAGAACAATGGAAATACCGGTCTGACCTGCACGACCTGTTCTGCCGCTTCGGTGAGTATATGTGTCAACATCATCCGGCAATTCATAGTTTACAATATGAGTAATGTCCTTCACATCTAAACCACGAGCTGCAACATCAGTTGCAACAAGCATCTGCAAGTTTCTTACTCTAAATTTCTGCATAATGTATTCACGCTGTGGTTGAGAAAGATCTCCATGCAAAGCATCTGCATTGTAACCATCATTAACTAATTTCGCTGCAACTCTTTTGGTCTCCATACGCGTTCTGCAAAATACAATGCCATAAATATTTGGATTGAAGTCTAAAATTCTTTTCAGAGCAATGTAACGGTCTTTTGAACGTATTGAATACAATACATGCGATACTGTATCAGCCCCGGAATTTTTGCTGCCAACTGTAATTTCCTCTGCATCACTCTGCATGTAGTTTGCTGCAATGCGCTGAACTTCTTTTGACATTGTTGCTGAAAACAAAAGTGTTTGCCTATTCTTTGGTATTCTATCTAAAATGGCATCAAGCTCATCTTTGAAACCCATATTCAACATTTCATCTGCTTCATCCAGAACTAAAGTCTTGATGCATGAAAAATCAACCTTTTTTCTTTTGTTTAAAAGATCATTCATACGCCCGGGTGTAGCAACAATAATATGAGCACCCTTTGCAATTGCTCTAAGCTGGCGGGCAATATCTGCACCTCCATAAACTGAAACAACATTAATATGACCCGAAAATTTTGCAAAACTTTGGATGTCATTTGTAATCTGAATACATAATTCACGCGTTGGAGCCAAAATAACAGCTTGCGGCTTGTTTAAAGAACCATCAATATCGTTAACGATTGGTAAACCAAAAGCAGCTGTTTTGCCGGTGCCGGTTTGTGCAAGACCAATTAGGTCTTTACGGGTTTCAAGTAAAAAAGGTATGGCTTGTGCCTGTACCGGAAGTGGAGTTTCAAATCCAAGTTTTTCGATTGCTTGAAGTATCTCAGGTTTTAAACCTAATTCACTAAATTTTTTCATTTATATAATCCTTAAATAATAGTATTTTAAAAAGTCAAATCCCCTACTATTTAAGAGGTCATAAACATAAAACACTATTTTAAAGACTAACTTTGAAATCTTCAGGAAACTTAAGCACTTTAAACTAAAGATGCCGTACTTAGGCATAAATTTCATTCCATCATCATGTTTCATGTCGCAATTGACTATAATTAATATGCAACAGGCATATTATATGTATGGTCTGTATTAAACAGTGACCACATTTATCAATAAATTTCTATTTAGAGGACGCCCCTCTATACTCGTTGCTTTCAATTTGTAAATGGCAAAAAAACCAAATACTTAACCTTTACTAACAATCTCAACAATCAACATTAACAATAATGGAAGGAAATTTAAAGAATAGCTCCGGCGGCTGGATTGATTCGCGTTGCTCACCCAAATGGGCATGACTTCGTCATGTCTCTTACCCTTCGGTCGTCAAACCAGCTTCGCCGGTTCTCATCCAGCTTATACATTTTACTGTTAAACTGAAAGCATATAAAATATCCATACACCATTACCTGATTAAAATGGCTCCGGCGGCTGGATTCGAACCAGCGACCAAGTGATTAACAGTCACCTACTCTACCGCTGAGCTACGCCGGAATGTCTTGCTCCTTGAAACAAAACGACCGGTAAGATATCAAATAAACAAAAATAGTCAACCTTTTTTTTGCATAAAAACAGAAAAAATTCATTTTACAACGACAAACAACCACAAATACAGACCCTTACACAAAAAAACATACTCCCTGTTTTTCTCATTAAGTACCGAAACAATATTTGACAAAAAAAACAAGGAACTTTCCCCTTAGATTTATGGTTGAAGATGTAAAAATGTATTTTAATCAATAAAATCGGTTCTTCGTCATTTATTGTGGGTAAACAATTTCTTTTTATTCGACCCCGCCGCCACTTTCTGCTACCTTATAAAGTGGTAGCGGGGTCGTCACTAATA
>CAYTUX010000024.1:0-3177 GCA_964441455.1 uncultured Victivallales bacterium
TCTTAATGAAACAGAAACAATCTATCCTGGAACAAATTTACAGCTGAGGTACGAATTGGTGTCAGGTTAAATCCGTGGAGTAAGGAAATCTGGAGTTAATTGCTTTTTTGGTAGCTGGACTCCCGTTCTTACAAAACAATATTAGTCTGCACATCGGGAGGGTTGGCGTCCCCGCCGACCGAAAAGGCATACAACCAGAAAAACAGGGATATAAATATAATGTAAATGAAAAACAGTGATTTAAGTGGTCATAATTTATCAGAAAAGCCATCTTCGGATATTTTTACTCAAATAAGAGAAGCAACAGTTAAAGATGTCTCATTTTTGGAGCAACTTGAGAAAAAGTGCTTTTCAGAAAATCGACAGAGTTCCTGTAAAAGCATCAAAAACAGTATTTTTTCTCCATCACAACTTGTTTTTATTGCCGAGATTTTTCAAGATACGCGCGATCAGATACCCGCCGGTTCAGCGACAGTATTTTTATATAGGCACTCTATAAGAATATACTCTATTGCAGTAGACAAAGAGTTCCGAAGTCTAGGTGTGGGTAAGGCACTTATTAATTCAATAACCAGATATGCAAAAAGCTGCAACTACGAAAAAATTGTTCTTGAAGTTGACGCAGGTAATGTAGATTTAATAAATTGGTATCTGAATCAGAACTTTCACATAGAGAAACTGCTGGACAACTATTATGGCAACGGCGAAAATGCTTATAAGATGGTAAAGGCAATCGTTCACTCCGGCACCATAGCCCCACCATTTGTTATAGTAAGTGATGTTTTAAACAACTCTATTCCAGAGCTTTCGGAATTAAAAAAGATTTACAGTCCTGAGGAATACATAACAGAAAACATGTTTGCAAAATCGAAGAACTGTAGAGTTTTAAATTTATGCGGGTCATATAAAACACACTCAATGGGATACTATGTTTCTCTTCTGGCAGCAGCTAGAAATCATCGAGTAACACCTTCGGTCATGGCTCTAAAAGATTTAAGTAATCTTTCAATTGCCCAAAGTATTCTAGATGATTTTCCGGAGTTATTTTCCGATAAAATAAAAAAGTATAGTAATAATTTCAATTTTGAACTTGTTGTGATTATTGGACATACCGAATCTAAAAAATATCTGCCATTGGCCAAAAAATTATACAAATTTTTTGAGGTACCATTTTTATCTATTGAGTTTTACTGTGAACAATCGCTTAAAATAAAGAAAATCAAGATTTTATCTCCTAAATATACATTGGACAATCATATGGATATCTTGAAAAGTGCTCTCTGTGAACAATCAGAAATGAAGCAGCAACAGAGAACAAAACTTAAAACTTATAAATATGATCTGGCAATTTTGGTTAACAAAAATGAGAAAACGCCCCCGTCATGCCCGCTTGCTTTGGAAAAATTTCGTAAAGCAGGGGAGAAAATAGGTTTTTTTGTTGAATATATCAGCAAGACAGATTTTAGACGTATTTGTGAATTTGATGCACTTTTCATAAGAGAAACTACAGCTGTTGACAACCATACATATGCGATGGCTAGAAATGGTTACACAGAGGGGCTAGTAGTCATCGACGATCCATGGTCGATACTGCTATGCTCTAACAAGATTTTTCTGCATGAAAGATTTATAAATTCAGCAGTAAGTCAGCCACGAAGCTGGTTATTTACAAAAAGTACTATTAAAAAAGTTGATTTTTTAAGTTTACCATTTCCTCTTGTCTTAAAACTACCCGAAAGCTCTTTTTCTCAAGGGGTATTTTGTGTTTATAATATGGAAGATTTAGGCAACAGACTGACTGAAATGTTTTCAGTCACATCAATGGTCATAGCTCAAGAATTTATGAAAACTGATTATGACTGGCGGATTGGAATACTTGACAACACCCCCCTATTTGCCTGTAAATATTATATGGCAGACGAACATTGGCAGATCTATAATTGGAATAGCGAAAACAGCACTGAATTTAGCGGAAAATCGGAAACATTCTCTATTAATCAAGTTCCTGCACATATTCTAAAGACTGCTCTTAAAGCAGCGTCTCTTATAGGCAATGGACTATATGGTGTAGATTTAAAGGATATTAATGGAACTGCATATGTAATTGAAGTTAATGACAACCCTAGCATTGATGCCGGTGTTGAGGATAGTATTCTTGGAGATGAGCTATATATCAGAATTATGACCTCAATACATAATAGAATAGAAGCTGAACGCCAGCAGACTCGATATTTAATATAATAATATAACTAAGAGCAAAAAGATGATTCATCCAGATACAACCGTTAAAACTGTTTCTCCAGCCATAGGCAATGGAGTTTTTGCAACTAAACTCATCAAGAAAGGCACTATTGTCGTTATTCGAGACAAATTTGATATTATACTTTCTCAGGAACAATATGACCTTTTGGTGGAACCTTTAAAAGAAGCAATGAACACATATATATACATTGACAAACATGGTCATTTTGTGCTTAGCTGGGATAATGCAAAATTCATGAATCACAGCTGTGAAAGCAATACAATGATGACAGATTACAAATTTGAAATTGCAGTTAGAGATATTGAGGAAGGAGAAGAAATAACTTCCGAATACGGTCTTTTAAATGTACAGGAATCATACGAATTGTATTGTGAGTGCACGAATTGCCGAAATCATCTTAGAATGGACGATATAGATGTACACGCTCATCATTGGGATTCTCTGGTGCTGGATAGTATATTAAATGTGTTTAACGTAAAACAGCCTCTTTTGCCGCTAATGACTGACGAAATTAAAGAAAAACTCAAAAAAATAATTAACACCGAACACAACTACTCTTCTGTAAAAAATCTGAAATGGAGAAAATTCAGCACTTTATAAATAATTTTAGGTTGAAACAATAAACATAATCCCTGCTGACAACATAACCTTAAACTGCACTTCTGGAGGGTCATCCAGCTACTAACTTATTAGCTGGACTGATGACCGAAATTGCAATTAACCAGAAAAACAAGGAACAACATCCTTAGATTTCTGGTTGACGATACAAACATGCATTTTAACCAATAAAATTAATGAATCAAATTTTGATTTTTATCTTTTTGGGTGATAAACAGTGAAAATACTTTTCCATGACGATGAGGACATCGTCGCTCCCATTCCTACAAGACAATATTAGTCTGCACATCGGGAGG
>CAYTUX010000025.1:0-5133 GCA_964441455.1 uncultured Victivallales bacterium
GAAAAGTTGACAAGTTAAAAATGGTCTTATAAATTATTGATAATTATACAGTTATAAATGTCCAAAATAAAAAACGATCAAAAAAAACAAGAAAATGAAGGGTTGTAGTACAGAGAAGAGTTTAAGTAATTGCCGGATCCACGCTTCCCGCCTTGCGGGACTGAGTTCCGGCAGTACTTGAGCCGCTGAATTGCAGAATAGTAATGGTTGAACTTAGCCCAGCTACTAAGCAGACAACATGAGTTTGTTTTGATTTTTACGCTATGAAACGCTTAGTAGCTGGGCGGAGATTGAGAAGCGTAAGATTGTTTTGCAACGTGTTTAAAACAAGAGTGTTGTAAAAGCTATGAAAAATAATCGATCAAAAAAACTTGATTTAAAAGCTGTTAATAAATGGATGGCTGAAAGAGAGAAGGTTTATAAAATATGATGAAATTGAATAAGATATGGTCATTTAGATCTCTAGTTTTAGAGCTATGGTCTTTGGTTGTTTTTGTAGGATCTGTTTTAGGCGGAGTTAATTCTGCTGTTTTTTATCCTAAACCTGATTATTATAATCAGGGATGGCTTGTCTGGATATTTTGGCAAATTATGTGTGCTTTAGTTATTATGACACCTGTGTGTTTTGTTTATGCTGTTTTATTGATTATACTTGTCTGTTTTTTTAAAAGTCGAGTGCTTAAATATTCCAAAGTTATTTTACATATTCTGACTGCAGCTGGAATATTGTTAATTCTAGTTTTTGCCGGCAAGCCTTTTATTGGAGATTTGCGTTCTTTTAACCACATAATGATAAGTCTATATATTGTGATTGCAATATTTTGTAATGTTCTTGGTGTTGAGTATGTATGGCGAAAAGATGCTTGTAGCACAAATATTACAAATTAATTCTTTGATTTTAGTATATTAACGATTATTATATTTCCTTTTACTTTGGATAATTATAAAAATTATCTGAATATTCATAGGCTGTAAGCATTTGATAATACAGTCAGAACAACGTTTTGGTGCAACAATACAGATAATTATTTAAGGGTAGACAGCCGAGATAAGGTAACTTCAATA
Organism: uncultured Victivallales bacterium; assembly: GCA_964441455.1. Lineage (GTDB taxonomy): Bacteria > Verrucomicrobiota > Kiritimatiellia > JAQICX01 > JAQICX01 > JAQICX01. The sequence continues at coordinate 1,066 of CAYTUX010000025.1, forward strand.
TCTTTATCTCAGTGTGCTGCACAATTAGCTTTCAATATACATAATTTATAAAGAACCTGAACTTTTAATAAAATTTATACGATACTATTTGAATTGAAGAAAATATATGACTGATGTTATAAAAAAATACTATATACTGTTTATAATATTTGCTCTAATTTTGTTTGTTAGTCTCAGTCGAATACAGTATTGTTTATTCGGTGATTTGTCTATTTACTATAGTGATTATCTTAAGCTGAAAACAGGTTATTTTATTGATAACTTTAATGCTCTTTTTAATGGTTCCGCTCAGCATATTAAACTGACGACAGAAGGTGGATGGACATTCTTGCTTTACTTATTTTCTTTTCTTCATCTTGAATTTCCATATTTTCTTGCGGCTGTGCTTTTCGCTTTTGTTGTTCTTGTGACATCTATAATTATTATATTGAGTACAAAAAACTACAAAACCGCAATTTGTGGTATTTTGATTATGTTTTTTTGTATTAATATCTCCACCGGTATTAGACAGTCTGTCTGGATGATAACAAATCCATATAGAGATTGCTGCTCCTACTTGCTTGCTTTAATTTCAATAATGTTTGCATTATCTGTTCTTAAAAATATTGGTACAGATAAAGAATATAAAAACTCAAAGTCACTTTTTTTGTGTGGTATGTTTTTGGGATTGTCGACCTGGTTCAGAATTCCAAATATTATTTTGGCTATTCCTGTTGGCTCTGTTTTTATATTTCATTTCTTAAAAAATTATAAAATTCAATATTGCTGTAAAGCAGCTATCATTTTTGTTGCAGCTGTTTTAATCGGCTTGATACCTATTATTACTCAGTGTTATTTTGAAGGAAAGCTTATTCATGAAGCGGGACAAGCTAATTTGCTTGTTCATAATCCCGTTCCATTACCCCAGCATCGTAACTTGAATCCATCAAAAGAAGAAATTTTTGCTTTGTCAGAAAATAATGTTGTCTGCGGACTACACTTGCAGAATTTTAAATATACTTTCCCAAAAACATTAAAGATGCTTATAAAAAAAGTATATGGTTATAAATTGTTTTATGTTTATATGCTTTTTATAATGGTTGCAATATTTAAAAATACAAAAAATACTTTTCTGTTATTTTTCTGTTCTATAGCAATGTTGATATTTTACTCTTTTTACGACAAATTCGTGGATCGCTATTATGTTCTGCATATATTGTTCTTTATGATGGCTTTTGCACTTGGCTTTATTGCTTTTTTAGATGTTCTGATTAAATTATTTGGAAAAGTAAACACATCGAATATAGTAAGAGCTATACAAGTTGTCTTGTTTATTCTATTTATGTTTTCATTGAAATATTCTTATGGAAGTTATAAGAGAATCTTTCAGGAGAGACAGTTTATGGTAGATTATAAAGAAAATCTTGGAAAATATGTCGATAAATGTGATATTGTTTATAATACGCCTTTCAAATTTTGGACAGAAGAATCGATAACAGATGAAGTAGAGTATTGGTCTTGGTCAGGGAGTGATAGAGCCCAAAACTATGCTGAATTTTCTGCCAAGCTTTTAGAACAACTTAATTACAAATTTGATAATGGAAATAAGGCTTTTGTCTTTCAACCGACAAAAGAGAATGAAATTTGTCCTAATTGGAAAATTAATGATATTTCACTGTTTTACGACTTAGTATTTGTAACAAATATTTTTTCTTTGGACCGATACGATATGTCTCTTTTCCAAATTAAACAAAAAGAGAAAAAACAGTTTAAAACGACTTTTAAACCTTTAAAAAATCTTATTCTTTGGTGTGAGGATGGTAATAGAAAAAGTGTTTTTCCTGTTGATGTTGAAATACAAATGGAGGAGTTTTCAACAAATGTTATTTTAAATGCAGGTTTTAATATCTTTCCGGACATAGGTTTTTCAACAAATATTTTTAAAGAACTGGTTATAAACTGCCGAACTAATCTGCCGGGAATTATTATTGCAGATGTATTTAATAACGAAGTAGCTTTTGACTTTCGTGATTATGTTATTGCACCAATATTCAATAGAACATTTGAAAATTCATATGTTGAATGGAGGGGAGATCCTCATTGGAGAAGAGACTCAATGTTTCTAAAAAATAGAGGAAAAAAAAGGGAGTTATTTTCTTCAATTTTAATAAACCGGAAAAGTGATATTTCATTTACAAAATTCATAGACAACTATCAACCTTTAATAAATTTTTATGTTTCATGTGAAAATATGAAAGATATATCAGCAGATATGTTTAATGACCTGTTTGTTTTTGAGATTAATGGAAAACGTATTGTGCCATCTGTAGTTGTAGATAAACATAAAAAAAGTAAAACATATTATGATTTAAGTTTTTCTTCACCGAAGTATTCTAAAGAGAGTGCTGGTCTGTTTGTTATATCTATTATTCCAACTACCGAAAAATCTCTCTCAATATATAAATTAACTATATCTCAGTAACAATTTTTGTAATCTACCTTAGAGTTGCGGTTAAGGACATATATATGCCTTTCAATAAATGCCTTGCGTGACTGTTGCAGGTTCCGATATCATTCCCGGCTATAAAAGTCTTTGTTAAAGCTGGCAATAATTAGGACAGCAATAAAAAATCAACCGGAAAAACAGGAAATTAAAAGTGACAGATTGAAATCAGGACTGGACATGAAGTTAAGAATGGGTGCTCATTTCTTTTTTTATGACTTTACATCTTGCATATAATTGATTTTAAAGTATTGTGGGCTTTTAAATGACTGTGTAGATAGAAGTAAAAGTGTGAATAAGTTTTTATTACTAAAGACAGGAATATGTAAGACAAAGCGAATAAATTTCTCAAGTAGAGTGGGCTTTTTATTTAAAATAATATGGTTGTGATGTATAGGTAGACCGGCAGAATTATTATAAGGAAGAGGGCAGTGCTGATTATATAGATTGAATTGGTAAGGTTTTTGTCCAGATTGAAGAGGTCGGCAATCAGGTTGGAGAAGATTGCAGATGGTGTGATTCCGAACAAGATTAATACAAATGTGTCAAGTTGTGAGAGGTGAAATAGCTTTGCACATAGCAGGAAAAACATTGGATAAAGTGTTGTTCTGTATATGATTGATATTATATTTTCTTTTGTATATCGGAATATATTGCTTCTGCTGAAAAGCAGTCCTACGGCAATTCCGCTGATTAAAGTTCCTATATATACGGTGAAGTCTATTACTGTTGAAAAAACAACCGGGCGTTTGATGCCGGATAAGTTCAGCAGCAGTCCTGTTATCATTGCAACAAGCGGAATGTTTCGCTTGTCAAATATATTTTTAAGCAAAATTTTTCGTGCTTCTTCGTTTGTGTTTAGTCCGCCATAGTATCGTGCAATTGGAAAACAAACCAGCGTAAGAAATGGTATAATTAGAAACTGGGCATAGGTTGCCTGAGCAAGTCCCGCATCACCAAACACTATCAGGGCAACAATACCCAGAAGAGTGTAACCGTTATTGGACAGGCAGATTGAGAAGATGAATGCTCCTTTTTGCCTGTTATTATGCTTTAACCATTTTTCACAATAAAGTGCAAAAAATATACTGAGCGTGAAGCCGGTCAGGGTAATGATCGGAAGTATCCAAGAGCAGTTTTTTAATTGGGCAGTCCATACTGCAAGAACGACAATGATTGTTTGAAACAGATATAGAGCAAGAGCAAAAAGTCTGCTTGAAACTGTTTTACTATATTTGTGACCGGAAAATGCCATGCCTGTGATTAACGGCAGAACTACAAGTAATAAAAGCTTGATATACAGATGGATAATGTTCATTGTTAATGTCGTTTCGGCTTAATTGGTGATTCAAATATATGAAATGTATCACATATGTAATTTATTTAAAAGTGATTTTTTTTCTTGTTTTTAGTTGCTGTTTTTTGAGTGCTTGCTTTTTTTGTGAGTTTATACTATATTACTGTATTTAAATTTATCGGGATAATAGTTATGAATGATACGGTAATATATGCGGGAACATTTGATCCTTTGACTTTGGGGCATTGTGATTTGATTGAGCGGTCGGCTGAAATTTTTGGTCATGTTA